>JAFZQK010000024.1 GCA_017620455.1 Clostridia bacterium | reverse complement strand
TTCGAACCCATGTTTCCGCCTTGAGAGGGCGGCGTCCTAGGCCTCTAGACAATGGAGGCAAATGGCTGGGGAACAAGGATTTGAACCTTGACAATACGAGTCAGAGTCGTAGGTGCTGCCGTTACACCATTCCCCAATGCCGTGCAGTTTTTCAACCGCGAAACATAGTATAGCAAAAGCCGGAGGGCCTGTCAAGTGTTTTTTCAAGAAAAACGCGCTCCGCCGTGCAGAAAAAAGCGGAAAGGGAAGACCGACGGGGAAAAAACCGGACGGAGTGTGGAATAAAGGAAAGATATGGCAAAAACCGAAGGACCTGATAAGTGTTTTTTCAAGAAAAACGCGCTCCACCGCGCAGAAAAAAGCGGATAGGGGAAGACCGACGGGAAAAGAAACCGGATGGAGTGGGGAACAAAGGGAAGATATAGCAAAGCCGGAGGGCCTATCAAGTGTTTTTTCAAGAAAAACGCGCTCCGATACGCAGAAAAAAACGGACAGGGAAGGTTGGGGGAAAAGAAATCAGACAGATGGGGAAATAACGGGGATATTTAGCATAAGCCGGGTTCCTATAAATTATTATTTCAGGAAAAACTCGTTCCGCCGCGCAGAAAAAAAGCGGATAGGGTAGGCCGGGAAGAAAGAAACCGGACGAATGAGAAAAAACGGGGATGAGAAAAGGGGAAAAACGTGCGATCCTGAGGGGAAATCAGAAGAAAACCAACGAACCTATGGCATTTCCCGCGATCCGATGGTATAATGATACTGGTGTCTTATGCGAAAACGAAACAAAGGATGCCGGGTGAGGCGAAAAGCATGGCGGAAAAGAGAAGAAAGCGTTGGCTGCGGATCGCGTGCGCGGGGCTGATGCTGGCGCTGCTGAGCGCCGGCGGGGCCGCGGGGGAAGAAAGCGCGAAAGCCGTGTATGTGGAAAACCAGTGGAATTTTGTGGACGGGTCCATGGACGTGACGGGCGGCATCCCGGAGAATGCGGAGGGGGCGCTGCTGGATATCAAAACCAGGGGGGTCCTGCGGGTGGCGACGGAGCCGTATTTCCCGCCCCAGGAATTCATTGATCCTTCCCTCTCCGGCCAGGAGCAGTACGTGGGCGCGGATATGGAGCTGGCGCGGCTGATTGCCCAGCGCATGGGCGTTACGCTGGAAATCGTGCCCATGGGCTTTACGGAGGTGCTCACCGCCGTGGAGGAGGGCCGGTGCGATCTGGCCATTTCCGCCCTGTCCTTTATTCCCAGCCGGGCGGACCGGGTAGAAATGTCCAAGGGATATTTTTATGAAGAAACGCTGGCGGGCAGCGGCATGGTGATCCGCGCGGAGGACAGGGACAGGATCTTCCGCATCGCGGATCTGAAAAACCGGGATATCGTGGCCCAGCAGGGCTCGCTGCAGGAATCCATGACGGCGGAGAACGTGACCGATTACCGCCAGTTCCGCCGGGTGGAAAGCGTGCATGACGTGTATCTGGCGGTGCAGGAGGGCCGGGCCGACGCGGGCACGGTCGAACTGGAAACCGCGGTGCAGTATATCCGGAACAATCCGGACTGCGGATTGACCCTGGCCCGGGGCATCCATTTTGTGATGGACGAGAACCACAAGGGCGACAGGATCGCGGGCAAAAAGGGAGAACTGCAGCTGATGTATTTCGTGAACGGAGTCATCGACGAAGTGCTTCAGAACGATCAGTATATGGAATGGTATGAAGCCGGCAAGGAATATGCCGGCCGGCTGGGGCTCTGATCCCATCGAGCGGGGAAGGGGGGAAAAGGATGAAGAAATGGAAGCTGACGCATTTCAGCCTGTTCATATTATTCTGTATCCTTCTCAATTACGGCGGGAAGCTGCTGGCGGTGCGCCTGTCGCTGCCGCTGTGGCTGGATGCGTTCGGCACGGTGCTCAGCGCCTACGTGGCGGGGCCGGTGTGCGGCTGCATCGTGGGCCTGACGGGGAACCTGATCTATGCGCTGGAGAACCGCATGTCCGTCATTTACAGCGTCACCAGCATCACCCTTGGCATCATCGTAGGCCTGGCAGCCAAAAGAAAATACCTGGACAGGCTGTTCGGCGCCATGTCGGTGAGCGCTATGTCGGCGGCGGCGGCCATCCTGGTTTCCACGCCGCTGAACATCCTGTTTTATCATGGCAGCACGGGGAACAAATGGGGCGACGGGGTGATCGGCTTTCTCAAGGAACAGGGCTGCCCCGATCTGCTGTGCTATGTGACCGGGCAGTTTTATATCGATTTCCTGGATAAATTCCTGACGCTGATGCTTCTGTTCCTGGTGCTGCGCCTGATCCGCCGCATCAGAAGAAAAAAAGAAAAGTCTGCCGGGACGCACGCGGCGGAAAAGACCGCGGCGGCGGCGCTGGCGCTGCTGCTGTGCTGCACGGCGGCAGGCGCCCGGGGGGAGGAAGCCTCCGTTTCCGGCACTGATTACAGCAATTATGTGCAGACGGTGTACGCCGGCAAAAACGGCCTGCCCTGCGGCGAGGCCAACGACATCGCCCAGACCAACGACGGGATCCTCTGGGTGGGCACTTACGCGGGGCTGTACCGCTATAACGGCCGGGAATTCCGCTGGATGGACTATGAATCGGTGCGCAATGTGAAATGCCTGTACGTGGACGAGGAAAGCCGGCTGTGGATCGGCACCAACGACAGCGGGCTGTCCATTGCCATCAATGAAAAAATCGCCAACGTGGTGGACGAAAGCCGGGGCCTGCCCTCCAATACCGTGCGCAGCATCATCCAGGATATCAACGGGTATTATTACATCGGCACCACCGACAGCCTGCAGATCCTGACGCTGAACGGCGGGCTCAAGAAAGTGAACACCCTGCGGGAAATCAATTACGCCAATCATCTTGCCGCGGATCCCAGCGGGCTGGTGGCCGCGGTGACCAAGAACGGGCGGGTGTTCCTGATCCGGAAGGGCAGGATCCTTTCCTCCCTGCGGAACACCGGCGACCACGGCAATTTCCGCACCTGCTGCTTCGATCCCGAAGGCAGGCTGCTGGTGGGCACCAAGGAAAACGCCGTCTATGTTTTCGACGTATCCAACGAATATTTTGAGCAGGTCGGCTGCATGATTTGCGAGGGCCTGAGCAACCTCAACGACATGCAGTGCCTGGAAAACGGCGATCTGTTCATCACCGCCGACAACGGCGTGGGCTATGTGGATGCGTCCGGGACGTTCCACAGCGTCAATACCAACGATTTTGACAACTCCATCGACAATATGCAGGTGGATTATCAGGGAAATTTCTGGTTCACCTCCTCCCGGAAGGGCCTGCTGCGGATGGCGCCGTCCACCTTCCGGGACGTGTACGCCACCCTGGGCATGACCAGCCAGATGGTCAATGCGGTGGAAAAATGGCAGGGCGCCTATTATTTCGGCACGGACAAGGGCCTGGACGCGGTGGACGAAACGTGCAAGAAGCGCGTCACCAACGCCCTGACGGAGCAGTTCGCGGAAACCCCGGAGCATTCCGCGGTGCGCATCCGCTGCCTGATGGCGGACAGCAAAGGCAGCCTGTGGATCTGCACCGACGGCAGCGGCCTGATCGAGGTGGAAGAGGACGGCACGCAGCACGTGTACGACAGCAGTTCCGGCAGCCTGGGCGACAGCGCCCGGGTGGCGAAGGAGCTTTCCGACGGCACGGTGCTGGCCGCGGGGGACACGGGCATCAGCTTCATCCGCGGGCATAAGGTGGTGCGCACCATCGGGCGGAAGGAAGGATTGACCAACACCGTGATCCTTACCGTGACGGAGCTGCCGGACAAATCCATCCTGGCGGGCACGGACGGGGACGGCATCGCCCTGATCCGCCGGGGCAACCTGGCCCGGATGATCGACAGGGAGGACGGGCTGACCAGCGGCGTGATCCTGCGCACGGTGTGGGATCCGTATTCCGAGGGCGTCTTCATCGTCACCAGCAACAGCCTGTGCTACATGGACAAGGAGGGGAAGATAAGCCAGCTGAGCAATTTCCCCTATTTCAACAATTACGATATCTGGATCAAGGATGAGCACACCCTGTTCGTCATGAGCAGCGCCGGCATCTACGTGGTGGACCGGGAGGAGGTGCTCTCCGGCGCGGACAGCATTTCCTATAAGCTGCTGGATTCCCGCCAGGGCCTCAACAGCGCCCTGACGGCCAATTCCTGGAACTATTTCGACGGGAAGGAAAACCTGTTCCTGCCCTGCGATACGGGCGTGTTCGTCATCAATGCCAATCAGTACATTTCCGCCACCAAATCCTGCCGGCTGACGGTGAGCACCGTGCGGATGGACGGCGAGGCCTATCCCATTGAAAAATCCGCCCCCATCGTGGCGGCCCGCAGCACCTCCAAGATCGAATTGTATCCCGAGATCATCAACTACACCATCCAGGACCCCTACGTGGGCTTCTATCTGGAGGGCTTTGAGGACGGCTGGATCGTGCTGCCCCAGAACAGCGTCAGCGCCATCGTGTACACCAACGTGCCCCCGGGGAAATATCTATTCCATCTGGCGGTGTTCGATCACAACCAGCAGGATATCCTGGGGGAGCGCACCTACGAGCTGATCAAGGAAGAAGAAATCTACGACAATCCGTGGTTCATTTTCTATCTCCTGATCGTGCCCATCATTTTCATCGCGTGGTTCACCTGGTTCCTGGTGCGGCGGCAGATGCAGCGCGCCCTGGAAAAGCAGGAAAAGGAACTGGCGCTGGTGCGGCAGCAGGTGCAGATGGGCAACGAGACCATCTTCGCCATCGCGAAGGCCGTCGACGCCAAGGACGTGCGCACGGCGGAGCACTCCAGGCGGGTCAGCGAGTATTCGGTGATGATCGCCCGGGAGGTGGGCTTGAGTGAGGAGGAATGCGAAAGCCTGCGCAAGGCGGCCCGCATGCACGACATCGGCAAGATCGGCGTGCCGGACAGCATCCTCAATAAGCCCGCCCGGCTGACGGACGAGGAATACGCCAAAATGAAGACCCACACCACCAAGGGCGCCGAGATCCTCAAGGATTTCACCCTGATCGACCATGTGGTGGAGGGCGCCCGCTTCCATCACGAACGGTATGACGGCCGGGGCTATCCCGACGGGCTCAAGGGCGAGGAAATCCCCCTGTTCGGGCGCATCATCGGCGTGGCCGACACCTTCGACGCCATGACGGCCAACCGCGTGTACCGCAAACAGATGGACTTTGATTACGTGCTGAACGAGCTGAAAAAGGGCCGGGGCACCCAGTTCGATCCCCGGTTTGTGGACGCGCTGCTCAAGCTCATCGAGGACGGGAAGATCAACATTCACGAAATCTACGGCGTGCAGAATGAAGAAGCGCCCAAGGACGAGGCAGCGCCGCAGGATGCGGCGGCGCAGAAGGCCGACGGCAATGCGGACGGCGCGCAGGAGGGCAAAGCATGAAGCGGTATATCCTTACGGCGGCGGCGACGGCCCTGGCGGTGCTGCTTGCGTTTTTTTCCTTCCATTACATCCGGGCGGGCAAGCCCGTGGAGGGCGTGATAAAGGTGGGCTTCATCTACGAAAACGATGAAAGCACCCCCTATACCTACAATTTCTCCCTGGCCCAGCGCGCCCTGGAGCACGAGTATCCGGAGCGGGTGGAGGTGCTGGTGAAGAGCAACGTGATCAGCGCCGAGGCGGAAAAGCCCCTTCGGGAAATGGCCCAGATGGGCTGCCTGGTGATCTTCACCAACGTGGATACCGAGCTGGCGGCCCAGGTGGCCGCGGAATACCCCGGCACCCAGTTCTGCCAGGAATCCTACCAGGACCTGCCGGATACAGATCTTCCGGAAAACTACCACACCTTCAACGGGAAGATCTACCAGGGGCGCTACGTCAGCGGCATCGCGGCGGGCATGAAGCTGCGCCAGCTGATCGACGACGGCGCCATCGGGGCGGACCAGGCGCTGGTGGGCTTCGTGGGGGCGACGCCCTCGGCGGAGGAGCGGTCCGGCTATACGGCGTTCCTGCTGGGGGTCCGGTCCGTGGCGCCGGAAGCCAGGATGATCGTGAAATACACCGGCACCGGCAGCAATTACAGCCGGGAAAAGGCCTGCGCCAAATCGCTGATCGAACGGGGCTGCGTGGTGATCGCCCAGAATACCCACACCATCGGCCCGGCGGTGGCCTGCGAGGAGGCGGCGGGCAGCCGCCCGGTGTATCACGTGGGCTACAGCCAGAGCATGCTGGACGTGGCCCCCACCACCTCCTTAATCAGCACCCGGATCAACTGGACCCCTTACGTGGTGCAGGCGGTGAGCGCGGTGCTGGACGGGAAGCGCATCGAGGACCGGGTGAACGGCGACGTGCACGGCCGGGACGTATGCGCCGGGTTTGAAAAGGACTGGGTGGAAATGCTGGATCTGAATCAGCTGATCGCGGCGGAGGGCACCCAGGAGAAAATGGACAAGGCCATCGAGCAGTTCAAAAGAGGCAGGCTGGAGGTGTTCCGGGGGGATTACCTGGGGGTGAACCCCGACGACGAAAGCGATACCTACGATCTGAAGAAGGGCTACGCCGAAAACAGGGATTATTCCCTGCCCAGCTTCCATTATGTGCTCAAAGACGTGATCCAGGAGATCGAGTAAGAGGAGGAACGCCTTGAATACGGATATTGATTTAAGCGGCGTCGTCCTGCGCACCGGGCGGCTGATCCTCAGGCCCTGGCGGCAGTCCGATCTGGAGGACTTTTACGCGTATGCGTCGGTGGACGGCGTGGGCCAGATGGCGGGTTGGAGCCCCCATGCCAACCGGGAAGAAACCCAGGCGATCCTGGACCGGTTCATCCAAAACCGGAAGACCTTCGCCCTGGAATACCGCGGCAGGGTGATCGGTTCCCTGGGCATCGAAAAATACAGCGAGGAAAAATTCCCGGAATTGAAGGACAAACGGTGCAGGGAGATCGGCTACGTGCTGTCCAAGGCGTACTGGGGCCGGGGCCTGATGCCGGAGGCCGTGAACGCGGCGATCCGGTATCTGTTTGAGGAGGTGGGGCTGGACGCGATCCTGTGTGCCCATTTCCTGTCCAACGCCCAGTCCGCGCGGGTGCAGGAAAAGTGCGGGTTCAGGCATTACGCCTACGGCACGTTTGAAACGCGGTTCCACACGGTGGAACAAGACGAAACCAATATCCTGACCCGGGAGGAATGGCTGCGGTCCGGGGCCTGAGGCCGCCCATCATTTTTTCCGCGGAAGAAGCGCATGGTTCCACTTTCCCCTTCACATGCTAAGGACGTTTCGTGTGCGTGTGAAGGGGGTGTTTTTTTGATCTGGGTTTTGACGCTGGTGCAGCTGGCGGTGACGCTGATCATGGGCGCGTACTTTTTCAGGCAGCTGCGATCCGGCCGCGCCGCGCCGCAGGGGGTCCGACGGGAAAACGCGGAGGAAATGGAAAAGCTGCGGAAAATGCGCGCCGTTCATCTGACCGAGCCGCTGTCGGAGCACGTGCGGCCCCGGACGCTCCGGGACATCGTGGGCCAGGAGGAAGGCGTGCGGGCGCTGCTGGCCATCCTGGGCGGACGGAATCCCCAGCACGTGCTGATCTACGGCCCGCCGGGCATCGGCAAGACCTGCGCGGCCCGGCTGGCCCTGGAGGCGGCGAAACGCAGCCCCGGCACGCCCTTCCGCCCGGACGCGCCTTTCATCGAAATGGACGCCACCTGCGTGCGCTTTGACGAGCGGGCCATCGCGGACCCGCTGATCGGCTCCGTCCACGATCCCATTTATCAGGGCGCGGGGCCGCTGGGGGTGCAGGGGGTGCCCCAGCCCATGCCCGGGGCGGTGACGAAGGCCCACGGGGGCGTGCTGTTCCTGGATGAGATCGGGGAAATGCACCCCATCCAGATGAACAAGCTGCTCAAGGTGCTGGAGGACCGGAAGGTGCGCTTTGAATCGGCGTACTATCATCCGGGGGACGGCAATACCCCCCGGTACGTGCACGAGGTGTTCAGGCACGGCCTGCCGGCGGATTTCCGCCTGGTGGGGGCCACCACCCGCAGCCCGGAGGAGATCCCGCCGGCCCTGCGCTCCCGGTGCATGGAGGTGTTCTTCCGCGCCTTGGAGCCGGAGGAGATCAGCCGCATCGCCTTTGAAGCGGCCCGGCGGGCGGAGTGCCCCATGACGGAGGAGACCGCCGCCCTCACCGGGCAGTATGCCGCCTGCGGCCGGGACGCGGTGAACATGGTGCAGATGGCCGCGGGGGCGGCGGAGATGGCGGGCCGGAAGGCCATCGGCCGCACGGACATGGAATGGGTGATCGCCGCGGGGCATTACGCCCGGCGCGCGCCGGGCGAAGCCGCGGACGCGGACCGGGTGGGCGCGGTGCACGGCCTGGCGGTGTACGGCAGCCACCAGGGGGCGGTAATGGAGATCGAGGCCGCGGCGGAGAAAGGCGGCGGGCACGTGTACGTTACCGGCATCGTGGAGGAGGAGGAAATTAACGGCGGGGGCCGCACGCTGAAAAGGGCGTCCTCCGCCCGGGTGTCGGCGGAAATGGTGGAAGCGGCGCTGCGCCGCCTGGGATACCTGGACGGGCGGACGGACGTGCGCATCCATTTTCCCGGCGGCATGCCGGTGGACGGGCCGTCGGCGGGGGCGGCCATGGCTGCCGCTGCGGTGAGCGCCCTGACGGGACGGCCCGCGGACGGGAAAACCGCCGTGACGGGGGAGATCGGACTCACGGGGACCATCCGGCCCGTGGGCGGCGTGCCGGAAAAGATCGAGGCGGCCCGGCGCGCGGGGCTCAAACGGGTGATCGTGCCCCGGGAAAACGGCATGGAGCGGTTCCGGGAGGCGGGGATCCGGGTGATCCTGGCGGATACGGTGCAGGACGTGCTGAAGGAAATGCTGCTGCCCGCCCGTCCGGCCGCTTCGGCGCCCGCCGCCCCCGCGCAAATCACGGATACGCTGGCCGCCGCGCCCCGGGGATGAGCGGTTGCAATTTGGGCGGCTTTCCGGTATAATGAAAATCCGCCGGGCGGTTTGCCCCCGGCAGGATGCCAACGAAGTCTGACAGGTGATCGTATGCCCAGAAAGAAAGCGAAAGAGGCCCTGCGCCTGCCCATGATCCCCCTGCGGGGATTGATGGTTTTTCCCCATATGGTATTGCATTTTGACGTGGGCCGGCAAAAAAGCGTGGCGGCCCTGGAGCAGGCCATGATGGAGGACCAGACCGTGTTCCTGGTGGCCCAGAAGGACGGAGAAATCGAGGAGCCGGAAAAAGAGGACCTGTGCCCGGTGGGCACGGTTGCCCTGATCAAGCAGGTGCTGAACCTGCCGGGGGACACCATCCGGGTGCTGGTGGAGGGCCGGGAACGCGCCGTCCTCAAAAACGTGGCGCAGGAAGAAAACTATCTCGTCGCCCAGGTGGAGATCCCCGCCCAGAGCTGGCGGGACACCCCGGAAACCGAGGCGCTGATGCGCACCACCCAGGACCTGTTCGAGCAGTACGCCCGGGCGAGCCTCCGGGTATCGGGGGAAACCCAGCGCAGCGTCAGCGAGGTGGACAGGCCCGACCAGCTGGCGGATATCATTGCCGCCAACGTGCTCACCCGCATCGAGGACCGGCAATCCATCCTGGAGGAAATCGACGTGACGGCCCGGCTGGAGGCGCTCTGCGCCATCCTGATCCGGGAAACCCAGCTGGCGGACATCGAAAAGCAGGTGCAGAGCCGGCTGAAAAAGCAGATCGACAAGAATCAGAAGGATTATTACCTGCGGGAGCAGATCAAGGCCATCCAGGAAGAATTGGGCGACCGGGAAGCCACGGACGTGGAGGATCTGCGGGAGCGCCTGGCCGAAACGCCCCTCAACGACGAAGCAAGGGAAAAGGCGGAAAAGGAATTGGACCGTCTCTCCCGCATGGCCCCGGGCACCCCGGAGATTGGCGTCAGCCGCACGTACGTGGAATGGATCCTGGATCTGCCCTGGGGCAAATATACCCCGGACAACCTGGACCTCCGGCGCGCCCGCCGCATCCTGGACGAGGACCACTACGCCATGGAAAAGGTGAAGGAGCGGGTGATCGAACATCTGGCGGTGCGCCGGATGAAGGAATTAAACACCCGGGACGGCAACATGAAGGGCCCCATCCTGTGCTTCGTGGGCCCGCCGGGCGTGGGCAAAACCAGCATCGTCAAGGGCATCGCCCGGGCCATGGGCCGCAAGTTCGTGCAGATGAGCCTGGGCGGAGTGCGGGACGAGGCGGAGATCCGGGGCCACCGGCGCACCTACGTGGGCGCCATCCCGGGCCGCATCATCGCGGGAATCAAGCAGGCCGGCACCATGAACCCGGTGTTCCTCTTCGACGAGATCGACAAAATGAGCCACGATTTCCGGGGCGACCCCGCCTCCGCCATGCTGGAGGTACTGGACGGGGAGCAGAACGCCGCCTTCCGGGATCATTACCTGGAACTGCCCTTTGATCTTTCCAAGGTCATGTTCATCACCACCGCCAACGCCATGGACACCATCCCCGGCCCGCTGCTGGACCGGATGGAGATCATCGAGGTGCCCAGCTATACCGAGGAAGAAAAGCTGCAGATCGCCAAGCGGCATCTGCTGCCCAAGCAGACGAAGGAACACGGGCTGCCGCCCAAATCGGTGAAGGTGTCCGACGCGGCCATGCGCCGGATCATCGAGGGCTATACCCGGGAAGCCGGGGTGCGCACCCTCAGCCGCACCATCGCCCGGGTGATCCGCAAGGCCGCGGTGGAAATGCTGGACGAGGAAAAGCAATCCGTGTCGGTCACGCCCCAGACCGTGGAAAAATACCTGGGCGCGCCCCGGTATCTCCGGGAGGCCCCGGAAAAGGAGCCCCGGGTGGGCGTGGTGAACGGCCTGGCCTACACCACCGTAGGGGGCGAGACCCTGGCGGTGGAATGCGCCACCATGCAGGGGACCGGCCAGGTGCTCCTTACCGGCCAGCTGGGAGACGTGATGAAGGAAAGCGCCCGAGCCGCCCTGTCCTGGGTGCGGGCCCACGCGGCGGAATTCCATTTGGACAGCGAATTCCATAAGAACATCGACATCCACATCCACGTGCCGGAAGGCGCGGTGCCCAAGGACGGGCCCTCCGCCGGCGTCACCATGGCCACGGCGCTGGTGAGCGCCCTGACGGGCCGGAAGGTGCGCCAGGACATCGCCATGACCGGGGAAATCACCCTGCGGGGCCGGGTGCTGCCCATCGGCGGGGTGAAGGAAAAGCTGCTGGCCGCTTACCGCGCCGGGATCAGGACCGTGATCCTGCCCACCGAAAACAAAAAGGACCTGGAGGACGTGCCGTCCCACGTGCTCAGCCAGTTCAGGATCGTTTCCGCCGAAAACATCGGGGACGTGCTGAAGACGGCGCTGCTGCCCGGAGAGTAGGCGTCAAACAGGATCGTTTCCATACTGCTTCAGCCCTCATTTGCGCCGATACATATAAAAAAGGAGAAAAACACGAATGAGAAGAACTGCTTACGTCACGCCGGAGGGCCTGGTCTTCGTGCTGCTGATTTACGCCGTTTTCTTTTTCTGCGCGCATCCCATCAGACAGAAGATGTATGCCGAATTGATCTGCGTGGTGATTGGCGTGCTGTCCGGTGCTGCGTTTTTCCTGTGGAAAACTCGCGGGTTTTATTATGCGTCGGTGATTTTTTTCGTGGCAAGTATACTGATGATTCCTGTTCACGCAATTTTACGTGAAAGAAAAGAAAAAAAGAATTGACCGAAGTTTACGAAAGAGAAAAAACGATGGAAATCAAGTCAGCCGAATTTGTCACCAGCATGAGCGTGTACGCCGATCCGAAGCCGCTGCTTCCCCAGATCGCGGTGGCGGGGAAGAGCAACGTGGGAAAATCCTCGCTCATCAACAGCCTGTGCCGCCGCAAGGCCCTGGCGAAAACCAGCGCCACCCCGGGAAAGACCCGGCTGATCAACCTGTTTCTGCTGAACGGCAGCTTTCATCTGGTGGATCTGCCGGGGTACGGCTTTGCCAAGGTGGACAAGCAGGAAAAGCAGCGCTGGGGCGCCATGATGGAAAAATATTTCCGGGAAACCGCGGCGCTCAGACTGACGCTGCATCTGGTGGACATCCGGCACGAGCCCACCCGGGACGATCTGCAGATGAACGAATTCCTGCGGGCCACGGGGCTGCCCTTCCTGGTGGTGGCCACAAAAGCGGACAAGATCTCCCGGGGCGCGCGGATGAAGCAGCTGGCCCCCATCTGCCGCGGCCTGCAGGTGCAGCCCTGGCAGGTGATCTGCTATTCCTCGGAAACCGGGGACGGACGGGAGCAGCTGCTGGAAAAACTGGAAGCGGCCCTGGGAGAAAACACAGAAAACACAGCGGGGATGCCGTAACGGGCGTCCCTTTTTTGACAAAACGCCGCCGGCATGCTATAATCTAAAAATCAAAAGACCCTGCCGAGGGAGGGATTGCCGTTGATCCGCGTGGAAATCCTGGAGGCCAACAAGCGCTCCATGCGTCCTTTTGTGAAGCTGCCCTTTACGCTGTATAAAGACGACCCGCATTGGGTGCCGCCGCTGATCGGCCGGCAGATCAGGAGCCTGTGCCGGAAAAAGACGAACCCCCGCCGCTTCTTCCTGGTGTACGACGGGGATCGGCCCGTGGCCCGGGTGATGGCGGGCATCGACGAAAGGCTCAACGAACGCCTGGGGATCAAGCAGGGGTACATCGGCCTGTTTGAATGCGCCCAGAAGATGGATTACGCCCGGGCGGCCCTGGACGCGGCCTGCGCTTTCCTGCGGGACGAGGGCATGGAAACCGTGATGGGCCCCTCCTCCGGGGGCATCGAGGTGTTCACCAAGGGTATGCTGGTGGAGGGCTGCGACGAAACGCCGGTGATGCTCAACGCCTATAACCCGGCCTATTACGCCGAGTATTTTGAAAAATACGGCTTTAGGAAGCACCGGGATTTCTTCGCTTACTATGTGAAGATGGAAGAGGTGGACGGGCGCGGCCTGGAGGAGATCGTGCCCCGGGTGAAGCAGCGCTTCGGCTTCCGGGTGGAGCACGTGACGCTGCGCAAGGACAATCAGGACCAGGTGCTCAAGGACGCGGTGCGGGTGATCCGCGAGGCGTTCCCGCCGGAATGGGAAATGATCGTGCCCACCTTCGAGGACGCTTCCCGAGAGGTCAAAAACCTGAAAACCATCTACCGCCCCGAAATGACCGTGATGGCCTTCGCGGGGAACCGGCCCATCGGGCTGGTGGTGGCTTTCCCGGACTACAACCAGGTGCTGAAAAAAATGCGCGGCCATGTGCTGCCCTTCGGCTGGCTGATCTACCTGCTGGGCAGGAAAAAGATCGACGGCGTGCGCTGCAATATGCAGTTCGTGGTGCCGGAATACCAGCGCAAGGCCGTTAACGCCGCCATGTTCTACGAAGTGCTCTCCGGCGCCCGGGACCTGGGCATCCGGTGGGCCGAAGGCTCCGTGGTGGACGAAACCAGCGTGTCCTCCATCGCCAATACCCAGCTGATGGCCGCCCATCGCTATCGCACCTACCGCCAGTACGAAAAAAGCCTGCTGGAAGAATAAACGGGATGTTCGGGCCCCTGCTGATAAGCGGGGGCTTTTTTGCGCACGGTTTTTCGGAAGAACGCATAGGATGCAGCAAAAAGGAGGGATCGGGATGGAGAAGGAAGCCAACCGGACCGCGCTGAACAACGAGGAGGCGGCGCTTTTGCCCGCCATGTCTCCCAAGGCCATGACCGGCGGCGCGGCGCTGCGTGGCGTTCGCCAGGAAGAAAACCGGATGCGGGAAATGACCGTGGGAGAGGAGAGAGCATGGAACAGCCGGAAAGAGGCCGTGGCAAGGCGGAAGGAAACCCAGGTGAACCGCGCCGCGCTCAGGCACGTGATGCGGAAACGATGAAAAGGAAGGGCGTTTTCCGGGGGAAACGCTCTTTTTACGGCATAAGAGCGCATCCCCCGGGCCCCCTTCCCGTGAAAGCCGGTTTTTTTACGCGGAATGCCCCGGGCTTTTTACCGGACGAACAGCTGCGTCACATAAACGAAGCCGTTTCTGTCGATACTGACGCCGACGCCCACCTTTGTCCACTGGCGGCCCAGGATGTTCTGCCGGTGGCCGCTGCTGCTCATGAAGGCGGCGTCGGCCTTTTCCACGGTGGCATGGTGGGCGATGTTCTCGCCCACGCCCCGGAAGCTGTAATCAAACCGCCTGAGCATATCGGCGGCGTGGCCGTAGGTGGGGGATTCGTGGGCGAAGTATCCTCCGTCCCGCATGTCGTCGGATTTGAGGCGCGCCAGCCGGCACAGCTCCTCATCCAGAGGCAGGGGAGACAGGCCGTTTCTCTGCCGGTCCTCATTCAGCAAATTCCATACTTTTTGCTCTTGCGCTGACAGGGATATTGTAGTATAATCACCCCTGCTTACTGAGGGGGCTTCCGTGGGGGAAGCCGCAGCGCCGCCGGAAGGGGCCTTCGTGGCCGCCGGACGGGCGGGCTGTGATGCGCAGCCGGGCTGCCGGTACGGCCAGCCGCGGTAACCGAACTGGGACGCGGGCGCCCGGGACGCCAGGGCCGCCGCGCTCAGGCACAGCAGCGCCAGTACGGCCAGGATACGGATGATTCGTTTCATGTGAGGTCCTCCTTTGTTAAGAAAATATGACATACCGTAATTAAATCGTAAACTCTGAATCCATTCGCGTCAATGAAAATGCCAGTACGCTGCCATGGGAATCCCTGGCAGGCGAGAAACGGAGGAAATGCCATGCGGCTGATCAAGTGCCCCAGGTGCGAGCTGAATTATATCGCGCCGGAAGAAGGCTACTGCAAAGTGTGCAAAAGGGAAATGAAAGGCGAAAAGCAGCAGGACGAAATCGAAATGTGCACCATCTGCAACGAAGCACCCGCCCTGCCGGGGAAAGACGTGTGCCTGTTCTGCCTGAAAGAAATGAACGCCAATGCCAGCCGCGCCGAGGACGACGCGGAGGAAGAGCCGGTGGACGAGGCCAGCCTGGGCATCGATCCCGTGAGCGGGATGGACGAGATCATCCCCGAAATCGACGAGGACATCCCCCAGCGGGAGTACGACGAAATCGAAAACGATCTGTCCCTGGAGGAAATGGGCGAGGACGAAGCCGAAGGGGACGAAGACGAGGAAGACGAAGAATAAGTGAACGTATACGCGATCGGCGATCTGCACCTGCCCGGCGGCGACGATAAGCCCATGGATGTTTTCGGCCCCCATTGGGAGGGGCACTTTGAAAAGATCCGGGCGGACTGGCGCGCCCATGTCGGGGAAGAGGACGCGGTGCTCCTTCCCGGGGATATCAGCTGGGCCATGCAGGCCCCCGATGCGATGGAGGATCTGCGCGCCATCGGGGAGCTGCCGGGGAAGAAGGTATTGCTCCGGGGCAACCACGATTACTGGTGGCCGGGGATCACGCGGCTTCGGGAAATGCTGCCGCCGGGGATGTACGCGGTGCAGAACGACGCGCTGCGGCTGGAAGATACCGTGATCTGCGGCACCCGGGGCTGGACGCTGCCGGGGGACGGCGCCTCGGCGGAGGATGAAAAGATTTACCGCCGGGAGCTGCAGCGGATGGAAATGAGCCTGCAGCGGGCCAAAGCCCTGGGGGGAAAAAGGCTGATCGTGATGTGCCATTATCCGCCCCTGGGGGAAGGCGGCGCCGAAACGCCCCTGTCCAGGATGCTGGAAAAGTACGCCCCGGACGACGTGGTGTACGGTCATCTTCACGGCGCGTCCCTCCACGGCGCGGTGACGGGGGAGATCCGGGGCATCCGATATCACTGCGTATCCTGCGACGGGCTCGGTTTCCGGGTGTACCGCCTGCCATAGAAAAGGGCGAAGCGTCCCTTCCCGGGGCGCGCCGCGGGCGGACGGGCCCACAGCAGCGGCTGATCAGGCCGCTGTTTTTTTCGTTTTGGCCTGTTTCGGGCCGAAAAGTGGGCAAATCGTCCATCCGGATCAGAATTGCGCCCATTTATAAACATTATGTTACATTTTCCCAAAAGGAGAAAGCAAAAACGAATTTTGAAATTTGTATATTATAAATAAATTTAATATAAGAATATAGTATAAATAGACAAAAACAGGGGGGATGCGAAAGTGTGTTCCCCCCATTTTTGTGCGTAAAACCGGCCAAAAAAGCAAAATGTAAAGAAAAAAAGAAGGAATTATGTCGTAATTGTTTCCCAAAGCCGGAAAGGGCATTTTGAACAAGGCTTGACAAAGGCCAAAAAAGTGCCGTAAAATGGGGACGCATTCACAGAAGTGGAGAATTTATGGCGGATAGGGGATGAAAACGTGACGGACGAGCAGGAGAACCGTCTGAACGGGCAGACCGGCGCAGACGAGAAGAACGCAGCCGTCGCGGACCGGGACGGCGGGAGCGGGGCGCTTCCGTTCCTGGGGTTCCTGGGCAGCTACACCCACGGCATCGACGCCAAAGGCCGCATGATCATCCCGGCGTCCTTCCGGGAGCCGCTGGGCAGCCGGTTCGCCGTGTGCCCCACGCCGGATTTCAAGGCCGTAGCCCTCTATCCCATCGAAGGCTGGATCAAGCGGCGGGACGAGCTGCTTTCCCTGCTTGAGATCGACGCGCGGCTGCAGCCGCTGGTGGACCAGTTCAGCAAATACAGCTTTGCAGACTGTGAATCCGACGCCCAGGGGCGGCTGCTGCTGCCCCAGAAGATCAGGGCCTGGCGGCTGGGCGACGCCAGGGAAGTGGATGTGAACGGCGCGGTGTCCCACGTGCGCATCCTGCCCGCCAGCGTCAGCCGCGAACAGGATCGCCGCTTCGACGAAACCTTTGACGACGTGCTGGGCATGATCGCGGAAATTCAGAAGAAGCAATCGTTCTAACGGACCGGAAAGGAGGATAAACTGATGCAGAAGGCAAGGCGGATCCAGTATGCCTCCGCCGGCGTGCAGGGCATGCCGGGCATCAGGATGAACGTGCGCAGCAACGTGCGGCTGCCGGATTCGGAAGCGGGCTGCACGGAGCTGTACGATCATCAGCCCTTCTACGCCGGACGGGCCGTGCCGGTGCCCCGGCGGCACCTGACCGTGCCCGCCCGCGGCGCGGCGCTTTTCCTGTGCGCGCTGGCGGTGCTTTTCGGCGCCATGATCCTGAGCCGCATGAGCGTCAAGGCCGGATTGAGCCGCGACCGCAGCGCCATGGAAGACGCCATCCGGAAGACCCTGCTGGAAAACGAGGATCTCAAGACGCAGGTGGCAGAGGCCCGGGATCAGGCCCGGATCTGCTACGCGGCAATGCAGAGCCTGGGCATGATCTCCTCCTCCGGGGTGGAGTCCGTGCCCGTGGTGGCCCGGAATACCCGGCCGGGCCAAACCGTATCGGCGGCGGCGAACTCCCCCTCGTCCCTGCCGGAGGGCATCATCACAGGCAGCCGATAGCGCGTCTGCTGCCCGCGGGGGGAGAAGAGAATGCGCGGGACGATCCTGATCAAAAAAAGACTGCTTGCGATGCTGGCGGTGCTCACGCTGTTATTCTGTCTGGTTGGCGTGCGCATCGGCAGCTTAACCCTGTTTCAGGGGGAAATGCTCACGGAGCGCGGCGTGAGGCAGTGGACCCGGGAAGGCATCGTGTCCCCCCGCCGGGGGCAGATCCAGGACCGGAACGGCAGCGTGCTCGCCCTGTCCGCCGGGGCCTATGTGGTCACCGCGAACCCCCGGCTGATCGAAGACCCGGCGGCGTTTGCCAAGGCCGTGGCCCCGGTGCTGGAAACCGACGCGGACCGGATCCGCGCCCGGGTGGAAAACAAGGCGTACGCCTCGGTGATCCTCAAAAGGCAATCGTCCCGGGAAACGGTGGATGCCCTTCGGCAGCTTCGGCGGGAAATGCCGGCGCTGCTGCAGGGGCTGAGCTTTGAGGAGGACAGCCGCCGCTGGTATCCCAAGGGCGCGTTCCTCACCCAGGTGCTGGGGCTGACCAACGTTGACGCCCAGGGCCAGAGCGGGCTGGAGAGCCGGTACGATGCGCTTCTGCAGGGAAAGCCCGGGTCCCTCCGCCGGGAGGTGGACGCCAGGGCGCGGCTGCTGCCCGACGGGAAAACGGCCTACGTGCCCCCGGAGAACGGCGGCACGGTGCGCTTGACGGTGGACGCGGCCATCCAGGGCATCGTGGAAAAGGCCATGCGGGAATGCCTGGAGGTGAACGGCGCCAAGGCGGTGCAGTGCATCGTCATGGACGTGAACACCGGGGCCATCCTGGCGCTGTGCATGAAGCCGGATTACGACCCCAACGATCCGCCCCGGGACGACGTGGAAAAGCTGCAGGAGCTGATGCGCATCACGGCGGTCACGGATGTGTACGAGCCCGGCTCCACCTTCAAGATGATCACCTGCGCCGCCGCGCTGGACTGCGGCGCCGCGGCGCTGAGCGACACCTTCAACTGCAGCGGTTCGATCACCGTGGACGGGGACAGGATCCGCTGCTGGAAGAACAGCCACGGGCACGAGACGCTGACCCAGGGGCTGGCGAATTCCTGCAATCCCGTGTTCGTCACCCTGGCCCTGCGGATGGGCGCCGACACCTTCTACCGGTATCTGCGTGCCTTCGGGCTGGGGGTCAGGACGGGGATCGAGCTGCCGGGAGAAAGCGCCGGCATCCTGATCCGGGCCGGCAAGGTCAAGAACGTGGACCTGGCGCGGATCGGCTTTGGCCAGAGCGTGGCGGTGACGCCGCTGCAGCTGATCACCGCGGGGTGCGCGGTGGTGAACGGCGGGCGGCTGATGCGGCCCTACATCGTACAGGAGATCCTGGACGAGAACGGGAACGTGATGGAGCGGACCCAGCCCCGGGTGGCGGCCACGCCCATCCACGAGGAAACCAGCGCCGTGATGCGCACGCTCTTGGAAAACGTGGTGGAAAACGGCGGCGGGCGCAACGGCGCGGTGGCGGGCTACCGGGTTGCGGGCAAGACCGGCACCGCCCAGGTGTACAAGGACGGCCGGGTGGTGAGCAACGTGCACATCGGCTCTTTCCTGGGCTTCGCCCCGGCGGACCAGCCCAGGATCGCAGTGCTGGTGACGGTGAACGAGGCCCAGGTGCCGGTGGATTACGGCAGCGTGACGGCGGCGCCGTTCGCGGCCCAGATCCTGGAAGAGGCGCTTCCGGTGCTGGGCGTGCCCCGGCAGGACCCGAAGGCCACCCAGGCCCCCGGGGTCAGGGTGCCGGACGTGGTGGGCATGACGGTGACGGAAGCGAAAAAAGCGCTGGCCGACGAAATGCTGCTGGCGGAAACGGACGGGGAAAGCTCCGTCGTCACCGCCCAGTCCCCGGCGGCGGGGGCGCAGATGCGCGCCGGCGGCACCGTGATGCTCTATACCTTCCAGGGCCAGCCCCTGGAGGCGGTGGAGCTGGTGACGGTGCCGGACGTGCGGGGCTTATCCATGGTGGAGGCCGGGCGGCGCATCCGGCAGCGGGGCCTGGAAATGGAAGTGAGCGGCAGCGGCCTGGCGGCCCGGCAGTCGCCGGCGGCGGGCGGCTACGCAAAGCCCGGAGATACGGTGAAGGTTACTTTTGAATTACCGCAGGGAACGGAGTGAGAAAACATGCTGTTATCGGTATTGGCGAAGGAAGCGGCGGCGGAGGTATTGGAGATCCGGGGAGACTGCGAAATCGCCTCCCTGTCCATGGACAGCCGGCAGGAAACCCACCGGGGACTGTTCTTCTGCGTGCCGGGCGCCCGGTTCGACGCCCATGATTTCGCGGCCCAGGCCGTCAAAAACGGCGCGGACGCCCTGGCGGTGACGCATTTTCTGGACATCGACGTGCCCCAGGTGCGGGTGAAAAGCGTGCGGGCCGCCATGTCGCTGATGGCGGCGGCGTTCTTTGGCCATCCCGACCGGGAAATGAAACTGCTGGGCATCACGGGCACCAAGGGAAAGACCACCACCAGCTACCTGGTGAAGGCCATCATGGAGGAGGCCGGCTACAAGGTGGGCCTCATCGGCACCACGGGCAACATGATCGGCCAGGAATACATGAAAAGCGAATTCACCACCCCCGAGCCCATCGACTTTTTCCGCACCCTCAGGCAGATGCGGGACGCGGGGGTGCAGGTGGTGAGCATGGAGGTCAGCGCCCACGCCATCGAAATGGACAGGCTCAGGGGCGTGCGCTTCGAGGCGGGCTGTTATACCAATCTGAGCCAGGATCATCTGGATCTTTTCGGCACCATGGATAAGTACTTCCAGTGCAAGAAATCCTTCTTCCGGCCGGAGTGGATCAGCAACGCCGCCGTCAACGTGGACGACGACGGCGGCCAGGAGATCCTGCGGGACATCACCGTGCCCCATTCCACCTACGGCATCTGCAACAACGCCGACGTGTTCGCCCGGGATATCGAGATCACCGAAAACGGCGTCAGCTTCATCATGAAGCTGCTGAACGTAAACGAAATGCCGGTGAAGCTGAAGCTGACGGGCATGTTCAACGTATACAACGCTCTGGCCGCCGCCGCGATGGGCTTCATCATGGGGGTTTCGCCGGAAACCGTCACCGCGGCGCTGGCGAAGGTCAGGTCCGTGCCGGGGCGGGCGGAGGTGCTGGACACCGGCACGCCCTACAAGGTGATCCTGGACTATTCCCATTCCCCGGACGCGCTGGAAAACATCCTGACGGCGGTGCGGGGATTCGCCCGGGGGCGGGTGATCTCCCTGTTCGGCTGCGGCGGGGACCGGGACCATCTCAAGCGCCCCATCATGGGCGAAATCAGCGGCCGGCTGGCGGATTATTCCATCCTCACCAGCGATAACCCCCGCACCGAGGACCCCATGGAGATCCTCGCCGCCATCGAGGAGGGCATCAGGCCCACCGGCGGCAAGTACACAGTGATCGAAAACCGGCGGGAGGCCATCCGCCACGCCCTGGAAATGGGCCGGGACGGGGATATCATCGTGCTTGCCGGCAAGGGCCACGAAACCTATCAGGAGATCATGGGGGTGAAGCGCCCCTTCGATGAAAAGGTGGTCGTGGCGGAATTGCTGGAGGAGATCCGCCGGTAAGGAAACGCTCCTGCATACCTTAAACGCCCCCGCGGGGGAAGGCAGAATACGAAGGGAAAGATACGATCATGTTTCTGCAATGCGCGTTCGCAGCGATGATGGCCATGGCCGTCGTGTTCCTGGTGATGCCCGGGTTCCTGCCGTACCTGAAAAAGCTCAAGTTCGGCCAGACCATTTACGACCTGGGGCCGAAAGCCCACTTAGCCAAGCAGGGCACGCCGAACATGGGCGGCATCGTGACCGCCCTGGCCACGGTGTTTTCCACCGTGGTGATCACCGTGATCGTGGGGATCAGAAACGGCTGGGCCTTCGGGACGGAAAACGCGCTGTGGCCGGTTTTGTTCATCACCGTGGGCTGCATGGCCCTTTTCGGCTTCCCGGACGATTACATCAAGGATGTGAAAAAGGACCACGAGGGCCTCAAGCCCAAGCAGAAGCTGATCGGGCAGATGATCGTGGGCCTGGCGTTTTCCCTGTACTGCTTTTTCTACGTGGGCAGCGACGTGATACTGCCCTTTACGGACAGGACCTGGGACCTGGGCTGGTTCTACGTGCCCATCATGACGGTGCTGGTGATGTTCATTACCAACAGCGCCAATCTGCAGGACGGGGTGGACGGCATATTGTCCTCCGTGACGGTGATCGGCATGGCGGCCTTCGGGGTCATCGCGCTGTTCTTCGCCCAGACCATCGCGGTCCCGGACCGGACGCCGGCGGGCGAAGCGCTGTTCAGCGCCTTTCCCATGACGGATCCGAAGGCCTGGTTCCGTCCCGTATCGCTTCTGTGCTTCGCCCTGGCGGGAGCGTCCATCGGCTTTTTGCGGTACAACCGCCATCCGGCGAAAATCTTCATGGGGGATACGGGCAGCATGTTCATCGGCGGCGCATTCGTGGGCGCTGCCATGCTGATGAAGTGCCAGTTCCTTTTGATCCCCATCGCGTTCACCTGCATCATGAGCTCCGTATCCGTGATGATGCAGACCGCGTATTTCAAGTACACCCGGAAAAAGACCGGCACCGGGAAGCGAATTTTCAAAATGGCGCCGCTGCACCATCATTTCGAGCTTTCCGGCATGAAGGAAAACCAGATCGTGCTCATGTACGCGGCGGTGACGCTGGTGCTGAGCCTGATCGCGGTATGGAGCCTGTACAAGTTCTATTGATTCCTGCTTCCGGCCGCCTAAAGCCGGACCCATCGCAAGGAGGGGAGAAGCCATGCGCACCGATTTATATTACGGCCCTGCCCGGCGCCGCGCCGCGGAGAGGGCGGAGAGCCCCTTTGCCGGGAAAAAACTGCTGATCGTGGGCATGGCCCGCAGCGGCGTGGCCCTGGCGAAGCTCTTGTACCGGGAAGGCGCCCAGGTGACGGTGAACGATATGAAGCCCTGGGAAGCCTTCGGGGATCGGCTGGAGGAGCTGCGGGAGCTGCCCATCCGCTTCCGGCTGGGGGAGGACGGCGTCGACGCCCTGACGGGGCAGGACATGCTGATCATCAGCCCCGGCGTGCCCATCGACGCGGAGATCGTGAACAAGGCCCGGGAAATGGGCATCCCCGTTTCCGGGGAATTGGAGATCGCCTCCCGGATCGCCCGGGGCAGCCTGATCGCCGTGACGGGCACCAACGGAAAAACCACCACGGTGTCCCTGCTGGGGGCCATTTTCACCGCGGCGGGAAAGATCGCCCACGTGTGCGGCAACATCGGCTACCCCCTGTCCGCCGCGGCCCTGGACAGCCGCTGGGACGACGTGATCGTGGCGGAGGTTAGCTCCTTCCAGCTGGAAACCACCGATACCTTCCACCCCCTCACCGCGGCGGTGCTGAACGTGACGGAGGACCATCTCAACCGCCACGGCACCATGGAAGTGTACACCGGCCTCAAGCGCCACATCTTCGACGCCCAGACGGACAGGGATTTTGCGGTGCTGAATTACGACGATCCGGCCTGCCGCGCCATGGCGGAGGGGCTGCGGGGGCAGGTGCTGTTCTTTTCCCGGCTGCAGCAGGTGGACCGGGGCGCCTTCGTCCGGGACGGACAGGTGACGCTGCGGCTGAACGGCGAGGAAAAAACGGTGTGCGGCGTGGACGAAATCCGCATCCCCGGGCCCCACAACCTGGAAAACGCCTTGGCCGCCGCGGCCATCGCCGCGTCCCGGGGCGTGCCCGCGCCGGTGATCCGCCACGCGCTGCGCACCTTCCCGGGGGTGGAGCACCGGATCGAGTTCGTGCGGGAACTGGACGGCGTGCGCTATATCAACGATTCCAAGGGCACCAACGTGGATTCCACCATCAAGGCGGTGCAGAGCATGAAAGCCCCCACGGCGCTGATCCTGGGGGGCTACGACAAGCACGTGTCCTTCGCGCCTCTGGCGGAGGAAATCAAAAAAACGCCGCTGATCCAAAACTGCGTGCTCATCGGCAATACGGCGGAGCAGATCGAAAAAGCGCTGGCGGAGGCGGGATATCCCTTCGTCCATCACGCCGCCACGCTGCAGGAAGCGGTGGAAAAATGCCGCGCCCTCAGCGCCCCGGGGGGAAACGTGCTCCTGTCGCCCGCCTGCGCGTCCTTCGATATGTTCAGCGATTACGAGCAGCGGGGACGGATCTTTAAGGAAATCGTGAACGGCCTGACCTGAATCACAAAAGAAAAACGGCTCTGAGGCGCATGAAAATGCGCCTTTTCTTTATCGACGGATCAGGAGGCGCGCAATGCTGACCACCCTTCGCAAACCCCGGAAAAAGCCCGTGGACGGGACGCTGCTGACGGTGATGATCCTGCTGATGATGCTGGGGCTGCTGACGCTGTTCAGCGCCACGTACTACAAGGCGCTGGAAACGGGCAATCCCTGGGATCAGGTGGTGAAGCAGCTTTTCGGCGCGGCGGTGGGGGCGGCCGCCATGGCGGTCACCTGCCGCGTGCCCTACGCCTTCTGGCGGCGCAGGAAAGTGGTGCTTTCGGCGGTGGGGATCTCCCTGGTGCTGCTGGTGCTGGTGGCCATCCCGGGGATCGGCACCTCGGTGAACGGCAGCCGCCGGTGGATCACCCTGGGGCCGCTGTCCTTCCAGCCGGGGGAAATGGCCAAATACGCGACGGTGCTGTTCATGGCCATGACGCTGACGGTGCGGGGGAAGAAGATCAAAAAGCTCTTCACCGGTATCCTGCCGGTGCTCACCGTGCCGGGGATCATGTTCCTTCTGATCCTGGAGCAGCCCAATCTGTCCACCGCGGGCACCATCATCATCGTTTCGGTGATCATGGTGCTTCTGGCAGGGGCCAAATGGCGGCACATGGCGGCGCTGGGGGCCGGGGCCCTGGCGGTGGGGGCGTACTACGCCTGGAGCGCCGAATACCGGCGGGAAAGGCTTTTGTCCTTCACCGATCCCTTCGCCAAAATGAGCGACGAGGGGTATCAGCTCAGCCAGTCCCTGATCGCCTTCGGCAGCGGCGGGCTGTTCGGCATGGGCCTGGGGCAGGGAAGGCAGAAATACGCCTACCTGCCCTATCCGGAAAGCGATTTCATTTTCGCCATCGTAGGGGAGGATTTTGGGCTGATCGGCTGCCTGGCGGTGATCCTTCTGTTCGCGGCGTTCCTGTGGGCGGGCATGCGGGTGGCCCTGGACTGCGACGATCCCTTCGGCTGCCTGCTGGCGGCGGGGATCACCTGCATGATCAGCGTGCAGGCGTTCATCAATATGGGCGTGGTGGTGGGGATCCTGCCTACCACCGGGCTGCCCCTGCCCTTCTTTTCCGCGGGGGGCACGTCGCTTTCCATCACCATGGCGGCGGTGGGGATCGTGCTGAACGTGAGCAGGTACGGCAGGCGGAACCTGACGTGACGGAAGAAGGCGTGTGAACCCTTCCCGGCACCCCTTTTTCTTTCCGGCATAGCCTGAAAGAAGAAAGAAGGTGATCCGCATGGAAGGATTCCGGGTGCTGGGCGGCGAAAAAATAGAAGGGGAAGTATGCCTGCAGGGGGCGAAAAACGCGGTGCTGCCCATCCTGGCCGCGGCGCTGCTGCCGGAGGGCGGATGCGCGATCCGCTCCTGCCCCGATATCCGGGACGTGCGCGCCATGGCGCAGATCCTGGACACCCTGGGCTGCAGCTGCCGGATGGAAAACGGGGAAATGCAGATCGAAAGCGGCGGGCTGTGCCGGTGGGAAATGCCGGAAGGGCTGAGCAAGCAGATCCGTTCCTCTGTTTTTCTGCTGGGGCCGATCCTGGCGAAAATGCGCCGGGCCACCGTTCCCTATCCCGGGGGCTGCGAGATCGGCCTGCGGCCCATCGACCTGCATCTGAAGGGCCTGCGGGCCCTGGGGGTCAGGATCGAGGAAGGCGGCGGGGTGCTGGAGTGCGACGGGCAGGGCATGCACGCCGGGGACGTGTATTTTGATTATCCCAGCGTGGGGGCCACGGAAAACGTGATGATGGCCGCGGCGCTGCTGCCGGGGGTCACCTGCGTCCACAACGCCGCCCGGGAGCCGGAGATCGAAGACCTGCAGGGCTTCCTCAACGCCCTGGGGGGCCGCGTCACGGGCGCGGGCACCGCGCTGATCCGGATCGAAGGCGTGAAAAAGCTGCGGGGCGCCGCTTATACCCCCATTCCCGACCGCATCGCCGGGGGCACGTACCTGTGCGCCGGGGCGGCTGCGGGGGGAAATGTGACGGTGCTGAACGCCCGGCCGCGGGACCTGATCCCGGTGACGGAGAAGCTGCGGGAAATGGGCTGCCGCATACATACCGGCGAAAGCACGGTCACGCTGGAAGCGCCCAGGCGCCTCCGGGCGTTTTCCCGGCTCCGGACGGAGCCGCATCCCGGCTTTCCCACGGACATGCAGGCCCAGATGCTGTCCGTCGCCTGCGGGGCGGAGGGCACGTCGGTGATCGTGGAAAACGTGTTTGAAAACCGGTTTGCCCACGTGGCGGACCTGCAGCGCATGGGGGCGGACATCCGGGTATCCGGCCGCACGGCGGTGGTGCAGGGCGTGCCGGAGCTGCACGGCGCCCGCGTTGCCGCCCGGGATCTTCGGGGCGGGGCCGCGCTGGTGATCGCCGGGCTGGCCGCCCGGGGAGAAACGCTGGTGGAAAACGCCGGGATCATTGACCGGGGATACCCCCGGCTGGAGGATACCCTGCGCCGGCTCGGCGCCAGGATCGATAGAGTGCGGGAAGCCTGAGGGGGCTTCCCGAAGGAGGCCTTTCATGTCCCAGATGCCGCTGCCCCAGGGCTATATGCCCTTCGAGGGGGAATCCGCCCCGCCGCCGCCGGCCCGGAAAAAATCCGGGCTGCGCACCGCCGTGATCAGCCTGCTGCTGTTTGCGTGCCTGGTGATCCTGCTGAACGAGAGCGTGTTCAAGATCCATCACGTGGCGGTGGTGGGGCTGGAAAGCGTGGCCTGGGAGGATGCGGTGCGCGCCGCGGGGCTGGATCGGCCCACGAATTATTTCACCGTGAATGAAAACCGCATCCGCAGCGGCATCAACGCCACGAAGGACCTGGTGTTTGAAAAAATGGAAAAGCAGTTCCCGGACCGGCTGGTGCTTTACGTGCGGGAGCGGGTGCCCTGCGCTTATCTGCAGGTGATGGGCAATACCTACAAGATCGACAACGAGGGGATGGTGCTGGAAAGGCTGCCGGGCATGGTGCAGCCCGCGGGAGATCTGATCACCATTTCCGGCTTCAGCCGGGCCAACGCCCGGGTGGGGCAGATGCTGACGGCGCCGGGCACGGAATATATGGAGGCGTTCACGTCGCTGATGCGCGAAATCGAATTGCAGGGCGTCAGCGATCAGGTGGCCGAATTGAATCTGGCCGATCCGGACAGCCTATATCTGATCACCGTGGATGGGTATACCGCCGCCTTGGGGGACGCCAATTCCCTGCGGGCCAAAATCGGCACCGTCCGCGCGGTGGTGGACAAGCTGCGGGAAATGGGCAAAACCGGGGGAATGCTGGATGCGTCCCGCCCCGGAGAGGTGATTTACACCCCTGCCGGGCCGTAAAAACGGACGGTCATGCGGAAAAAACGAAAAAATTTTAAAAAAATGCGGTCTTTTTTCCGTTTTTGGCTTGCCAAATTATCACAAAACAGTTACAATAAAGTGACCGAATAGGGTAATTCTTATTTCGGCTTTTCTGACGATGGGTATTTCGTACCCATGGGCGCAATGAACAGGGGATGATGGACGGATGAAAAACATGGTTGCCGCCATGGAATTCGGCACGAGCAAGCTGGTGGCCCTGGTGGCCGAAACCAGCGGGCGCCAGCGCTGCGATATCATCGGCGCGGGCACGGTGGTGTACGACGGATACATGGACGGCCGGTGGAACGCGCCGGCGGCGCTGAACGAGGCGATGGCCGAGGCGGTGCGCGCGGCGGAGGATCAGGCCCATATCCATATACGCGAAATTTTCGTGGGCGTGCCCGGCAGTTTTTCCCAGGTGCGCACGGTGGAGGTCAAGGTGGAGCTCCAGGGGGCGGACCCGCGGGTGACCGAAAGGGATATCGCCGCGCTGCTGGATAAGGCCACGGACGAGCTGGGCCCGGTGCGCGGAAGCGTGATCCATCGCAGCCCGGCCTGGTTCATCGTGGACGACGGGAAAAAGACCCTGGAGCCCGTGGGCATGCACGGGTACGAGCTGCGGGCCATGGTGTCCTTCGTGATCGCGGATCAGTTTTTCCTGGACGATATCACCGAGCGGTTCCGGAGCCTGGGGATCCAGGTATCCGGCTGCCTGAGCACGCCGGTGGGCCAGGTGATGCTGTTCGTGCCCGACGAGGAAAGGGACCGGGCGGCCGTGCTGGTGGATATGGGGTATCTGACCACGGAAGTGATGACCGTGGAAGGCGACGCCATCACCAATCTCAAAACCATCCCCATGGGCGGCGGCCATATCGCCGCGGACCTGGCCTACGGCCTGGAGATCACCCTGCCCTCCGCCGAGCAGATCAAGCGCGGCTACGTGTACGGCCTGTCCGCCGGGCAGAGCACCTTTGAGGGCACCGATAAGGAAGGCAACAGCAAGACCTTTACCCGGGAACAGGTGGAGAAGGTATTGGAGCCCCGGGCGGCGGAGATCTGCGAGGCCGTGCGGGACGCCATCAAAGATACGGGCGTGAAGCTGGGCAGCTGGTCGCCGGTGTACCTGACCGGCGGCGGACTGGCCATCAACCGGGGCGGACGGGATTTCCTGGCCGCCAAGCTGGAAAAGCCCGTGCGGGAGCTGCCCCGCAAGGCGGTGAAGCTCTCCAGCCCCGCCTATTCCAGCGCTTTGGGGCTGCTGGATCTGCTCATCGACACCGCCAGCGCCCAGGCGCCCGGCGGCGTGGGCGGATTTTTCCGGAATCTGTTCGGCGGCTGAGGCTGCCTGTGCAAACTGATATAGGGGGAAAAGAAGATGCCTTTTGAAGTACAAGTGGATCAACCGTCTTTCGCTTCCATCAAGGTCGTGGGCTGCGGCGGCGGCGGCACCAACGCTGTGAACCGCATGATCGAGGCCGGTTTGCAGGGCGTGCAGTTCATCGCCGTGAATACCGACCGCCAGGCGCTGGCCCTGAGCCAGGCCGACACCAAGATCCAGATCGGCGAAAAGCTGACCAAAGGCCTGGGCGCGGGCGCCGTGCCCGACGTGGGCCGCAGGGCCGCCGAGGAGAGCCGGGAAGAAATCGCCCAGGCCATCAAGGGCGCGGATCTGGTGTTCGTCACCGCCGGTATGGGCGGCGGCACCGGCACCGGCGCGGCCCCCATCGTGGCCGAGATCGCCCGGGAAAGCAACTGCCTGACCATCGCCGTGGTCACCAAGCCCTTCGCTTTTGAGGGCAAGCAGCGGATGAAGAACGCCGATATGGGCATCAACGAGCTGAAGCAGAGCGTGGATACCCTGGTTGTGATTCCCAACGACCGGCTGCTGCAGGTGGTGAGCAAGTACACCAAGGTGCGGGAGGCCTTCCGCATGGCCGTCGACGTGCTGAGCCAGGGCATTCTGGGCATTTCGGCTCTGATCGGCATGCCC
>JAFZQK010000023.1 GCA_017620455.1 Clostridia bacterium | reverse complement strand
GAGGACGGCTATTACTGGTATGTGGGCCGGGTGGACGATCTGATCAAGTCCTCCGGCTACCGCATCGGGCCCTTCGAGATCGAATCTGTCATCATGGAGCTGCCCTACGTGCTGGAGTGCGGCGTCAGCGCCGCCCCGGATCCCATCCGCGGCCAGGTGGTCAAGGCCAGCATCGTGCTGGTGAAAGGCACCGAGCCCTCCGACGCCCTGGCCAAGGAGATCCAGAACTACGTCAAGCAGCGCACCGCGCCCTATAAGTACCCCCGCATCGTGGTCTTCCGCACCGAGCTGCCCAAGACCATCAGCGGCAAGATCCAAAGGAATTTGCTGTAAGGGACGAAAGGGACGAAGCTGGGGGGAACCGCTTTTTGAGGCCAAAAAGCGGTTCCCCCCAGACCCCCTTTACGAAAAAGCGGTTTTGGGAGGGGGATATATCTTTAGCTTTTTTTGAAGTGGAGATCAGGAAAGGATACAGACGGGGGAGGGGCGCTTTTTGAGGCCAAAAAGCGGTTTCCCCCGGACCCCCTCCGAAAAAGCGGCCTGCCGCTGTTTTTCCGCAGGCGGGCAAACGGCGCAAAGAAAGGAGAATCGCCATGCGCATTGAGGATATTCATTTCACCCTGAAGGACGGGCGGCAGGCGCTGCTGCGCAGCCCGCTGACGGAGGACGTGCCCGGCACGCTGGAATACCTGGTGAAAAGCGCCGGGGAAACCGATTTCATCATCCGCTATCCCGAGGAGTGCGTGAAATACACCCCGGAAGGGGAAAAGGCGCTGTTTGAGCGCAAGAACGAATCCCCCAACGAGGCCATGATCGTGTGCCTGGTGGACGGGAAAATCGCGGGCAACTGCGAGATCGTATTCTTCCCCCAGAAGAAATACAGCCACCGGGCCACCGTGGCCATCGCCCTGCTTCAGGATTACTGGAACCAGGGCATCGGCACCCGTATGTTCCGGGAGCTGATCCGCATCGCGGAGAGCCGGGAAGGCCTTATGCAGATGGAACTGGAATTTGCCGAGGGCAACAGCCGGGCCCGGGCGCTGTACGAAAAAATGGGCTTCCGCATCGTGGGGCTGCGCCCCGACGCCATCCGCCTCAAGGACGGCACGCTGCTCAACGAGTACATCATGGTACGCAAAATGTGAAAATTCCGCAAAACCCCCACAAGAAAAGGAAACTGTGCTATAATGGCAGGGAATGAAAACCCTGCCTTTTTTACTGCCGAGGAAAGGATGATGCCCCGTGTCCCGCCCCGATCAGAGAATGCCGGACGAACTGCGCCCCTGCGAGATCATCCCCGATTTTGTGTCCACCGCCGACGGCAGCTGCCTGATCCGCTGCGGCGGCACCCGGGTCATCTGCACCGCCTCGGTGGAGGAGGGCGTGCCCCCCTTCCTGCGGGGGAAAGGCCTGGGGTGGCTCACGGCGGAATACGCCATGCTGCCCGCGTCCACCGGCCGCCGCAAGCAAAGGGACGGCCTGAAAAAGGACGGCCGGGGCGTGGAGATCAGCCGGCTGATCGGCCGGGCGCTGCGCCAGGCGGTGGACCGCCGCTTCCTGGGCGAGCGCACCATTACCGTGGACTGCGACGTATTGGAGGCCGACGGCGGCACCCGCACCGCCTCCATCACCGGCGGCTTCGTGGCCCTGTGCTGCGCCGTCGGCAAGCTGATCCGGGAAGGAAAGCTGGCTGAATCCCCCGTGGTTCACCAGATCGCCGCCGTCAGTGCCGGCATCGTTTCGGACGTGCCCTGCCTGGACCTTTGCTACCTGGAAGACAGCGCCGCCCAGACGGACATGAATTTCGTGATGGACGAGAACGGCGCGTTCATCGAGCTGCAGGGCACCGGCGAAGGCCGGGCCTTCACCCGGGCGGAGCTAAATCAGATCCTGGCCCTGGGGGAAAAGGGCGTCCGGGAGCTGCACGAAAAGCAGCGCGAGGCCCTGGGGGACCGCGCCGCCCTGATCGCCCCCCGGCGCACCCTGGTGATCGCCAGCAACAACCCCCACAAGATCCGGGAGATCTCCGACATGGTGGACGACAGGATGAACGTGATCTCCATGGCGGAGGCGGGCTTCACCGGCGAGATCGACGAAAACGGCGCCACCTTCGAGGAAAACGCCCTGATCAAAGCCCGGGCCGTAGCGAAGGCCACCGGGCTGTGCGCCCTGGGGGACGACAGCGGCCTTTCCGTGGACGCCCTGGACGGCGACCCCGGGGTGCATTCCGCCCGGTACTGCGGCCATCACGGGGACGACAGGGCCAACAACGATCTGCTGATCGAAAACATGGCCGACGTGCCCGCCGAGGACCGCACGGCCCAGTTCGTCTGCGCCATGGCCCTGTGCCTGCCCAACGGCGAAACTCACACCGTCCAGGGCAGCTGCCCCGGGGTGATCACCTTCGCCCCCCGGGGGAACGGCGGCTTCGGCTACGACCCGTATTTTGAATATCTCAGCGGCGAAACCTTCGCCGAAATGGCCCAGGAAGAAAAGAACCGCATCAGCCACCGGGCCCAGGCCATGCGGCTGATGCTGCCCTATCTGGAGGAGCTGCCCTGATGCGCGTGGGCGTGCTGAGCGATTCCCATTATTTCACCGGGCGGCTGAACACCATTCTGATGAAGATGGAGGCGGAAGGCCCCCTGGACGCCCTGATCCATCTGGGGGACGGGTATGACGACCTGCGCGCCCTGGACGTGCCCCTGCCCCCGGTGTACCAGGTGGCGGGCAACTGCGATCTGTTCCGCAGCGACACGCTGAACATCATCGGGCTTTCCGGCGCGCGGCTTCTGCTCACCCACGGGCACTTCCAGCACGTGAAGGACGGCACGGACGATCTGCTCTCCCTGGCGCTGCGGGAAAACTGCCGCGCCGCCCTTTACGGCCATACCCACGTGCAGAAAATGCAATGGCGGCAGGGCGTGCTGCTGCTGAACCCCGGCGCAGCGGCGAGCGGCAAATACGCCGTTCTGCACATCGGTCCCGATGGGACGGTGGAGGCAGAACTGCGCTCCCTGTAAGATGGAAAGGAAAACGCCATGGAGCTTGAAAAAAACGGCGTCCGCATCCGGAACGCCGAAAAGGCGGACGCGCCGCTTCTGGCCGCCTGGTGGAACGACGGGGCGGTGATGGCCCACGCCGGCTTCCCCCTGGGCCTGGGCACCTCCGCGGAAGCCGTGGCCGCGCAGCTGGAAGGCGACACCGACGATACCCGCCGCCGCCTGATCCTGGAATCCGACGGCCGGCCCGTGGGGGAAATGAGCTACCGCATCCTGGCGGACGGAAGCGCCGAAATCGGCATCAAGATCTGCGAAGCGGCTTATCAGGAACGGGGCCTCGGCCGGGCGGCCCTGCGGCTGCTGATCCGGGCGCTGCTGGACCGGGGCTGCGGCAGGATCGTGCTGGACACCAATCTGAACAACAAGCGCGCCCAGCACGTGTACGAGCTGCTGGGCTTTCGGAAAACCGGTGTCCGGTACGATTCCTGGCGGGATCAGCTGGGAAAGATGCAGTCCGCGGTGGATTACGAGCTGACGGAAAGCGCCTTCCGGGAGAGGGACTGAAGAAAAAATCCCTCTGCCGAAAGGCGCTTTTTTATTGCCGCCGGTCGGGCCTCCCGCCGCGGCGGCCGCCCGCTTTTTCCGGGTCAGTCCTGGATGGCGTCGATGGCCTGCTGGGTGCCCAGCACCAGCACGATATCTTCCGGCAGAAGCAGGAAATCCGCGTTCAGGGTGGTGATGGTCTGATCGCCCCGGCGCACGGCCAGCACGGTGACGCCCCAGTTCCGGCGGATATCCGCCTGCACCAGGGTCTTGTTCTGCCATTTTTCCGGCAGGTGCATTTCCGCCACCCGGGCGTCGCCGGTGAGGGTCATCAGATCCAGCATCTGGGGCATTACCAGGGCCCGGGCCGCGCGCTGGCCCATGTCCCTTTCCGGGAACACCACCCGGTCCACCCCCACCTTGGAAAGCACCTTGGCGTGCAGATCGTCGCTGGCCTTGGCCACCACCAGGGGCACCCCGGCCTCCTTGCACAGCACGCTGATGAGGATGGAATCCCGCACGTTGGAGCCGATAGACACGATGGCCGCGTCGTAGTTCCCCGCATCCAGGGAGGAAAACACCTCGTCGTCCGTGGCGTCGGCCTGGACGGCCTGGGTCACATGAGGGGAGATATCCTGCACCGCCTCCGCGTCGCTGTCCACCGCCAGCACCTCGTGGCCCATTTCACATAAGGACCGGGCCACCGCGGATCCGAACCGCCCCAGGCCCAGCACCAGGAATTGCTTTTTCTTTCCCTTCATGGTTTTCCCTCCGTCCTTGCTTTTGTCAGCGCCTGCTTTGCCTGCGATACCGGGGATCATCCGGGAAAAAACGCGCCCCCGGCGGCCGCGCGGCGGCTTATCCGATCATGATCTGCTCCTCGGGGTATTTGATCTGGTTGACGGCCTTGGTCTGCCGCTTGGCCAGGGCCACCGCCAGCGTCATGGGCCCCACCCGGCCCAGGAACATCATGGGCAGCAGGGTGATCCTGCTGGGCAGGGACAGATTGGGCGACCCGATGGAACTGACCCCCACCGTGGCCACGGCGGATGACGTTTCAAACAAAATATCCGACAGCGGATAGCGCCCGCCCTCGAACACCGTGATCAGCAGCGTGCCCAGGATCAGCATGCCCAGGGCGATGGCGGTCACCGCCAGGGCCCGCAGGGCGATGCCCGCCCCCAGCCGGCGCCTGGCGATATTCACCTCGTTTTCGCCCTTCACCACGCTGACCACCAGCAATATCACCGCGGCGACGGTGGTGGTCTTGATCCCGCCGCCGGTGGAGGCCGGGGACGCGCCCACCAGCATCAGCAGGCAGGAAAAGAACTTGCTCCCGTCGCTCATGGCGGACAGATCCACGGAATTGAAGCCCGCCGTGCGCATGGTGACGGACTGGAATAAGGCGTTGAGCACGTTTTCCCCGGCGCCGCCGTTCAGCGTGCGGCCGTTTTCCATGGCGCCGTAGAACAGCGTGCCCGCCACCAGCAGAACGCCCGTGGTGACCAGCACGATCCTGGCGTGCAGGGACAGCCCCCGCCCGCTTTCCTTCCGCCGCACCGTTTCCAGGATCACCGAAAAGCCCAATCCCCCCAGGATGATGAGCCCCGCCACCGTCAAAAGCACCAGCGGATCCCGGGAAAAGGCGGTGAGGCTGGAAAAATGGCCCATCAGATCAAACCCCGCGTTGCAGAACGCGCTGACCGCATGGAACAGGGAGAACCACAGCCCCCTGCCCCAGCCGTAGGCGGGCACGAAGCGGACGGCCAGAAGCGCCGCGCCGATCAATTCGATCCCCAAGGCCATCAGGCCGTAGATCCGGCTCAGCTTCACCAGCCCCGCGGCGGAAGTGACATTCATGGATTCCCGGATCAGCATCCGCCCCTTCAGGGAAAACCGGTGCCCCAGCATGGACATGACCAGCGTGGCGAACACCATGAACCCCAGCCCGCCCACCTGGATCAGCACCAGCAGCACCGCCTGGCCGAAGGGCGCAAACGCCGTCGCCGTATCCACGGCCACCAGGCCCGTGACGCACACCGCGGAGGTGGCGGTGAACAGGCCGTTGAAATAGCCGATGCCCTGCCCGTTCCGGGCGGAAACGGGCAGCGAAAGCAGCGCCGATCCCACCAGGATCAGCACCAGAAAGCCCAGGGCCAGCAAACGCTCGGGCCGCTGCAGCAGCTTATCAAACCATTGCCTCGCTTTGGAACCCATCGTTTCTTCCTCCGGCGCGCGATCGGCCGGGCGCCGTTTTTTCTCTGCTCGGCCGGCAAAATTATATCATGGGCGCAACCGCATTGCAAGCGGCAAACCGCCCCCCGGCGGCGGGGGAAAAAGGTGTAAAAATCTCGCCTTCCCGCGCCGGGATATTTGCATTTGGCAAAAAAACAGGTATAATGGGATTACGCCCGTTACGCAAACGGGACGGATCAATGAAGGAGGAAAAGGGAACATGAAACGCATCCTGTCAGTTATTCTGGCGCTGGCCCTTTTGGCCATGGGCACGGTCTGCGCCCAGGCGGAGTATTACAGCGATACCGCGGCCACGTTGGGTGAAACGGTGATTTCCCCGGAGGAACTGGAAGCCGCCATGCGGCTGTACCAGATCCAAGCGGCGCTGAGCGGCGCGGCCATGGACTACGATTACGACGTCAAGGATTCCCTGAACATCATCGACGCCATGAGCAAGGTGCTCTTTGATCTGGAATTGCAGATCGTGATCCGCGCCCAGGCCGCGGAAAAGGGCGTGGATAAGCTGACTGCGGAGGAAGAAGCCGACGCCGCCGAGCGGGCCGAAAGCGCCTGGCAGGGCTATCGGGAAACCGCCATGAGCGACGCCGGCATGGCGCACCTGCCCGCCGCGGAATACGCGCCCTCCACCAACCCGGATGAAACCGTGGAAAATTACTTCGCCGCCTGGGGGCTGACCAAGGACGCCCTTGTGCAGCAGGCCCGGGACGAGATCCTGCAGGAAAAGCTGCTGCGGGCCTTCGCCGCGGAAACGCCGAACACCGATGAAGACGCCCTGCTGGACGCCTATACCGAGTGGCTCCTGGGCTGCTGGGCGGACGCCGGCGTGATCGAGGACGCCATCGGCGTGGCCGAAGTGTGCCTGAACCTGAAATAACCCTTCCGCACGGAAAAACCGCCCTTGACGCAGGCTGCGCCAGGGGCGGTTTTCCGTTTGCCGTTATTTCGCCGCGGAGATCTCCCCGGCCTTCGTCAGCGCCCATTTGGTGATGATGGGGCCGATCAGCTCGAAAATCAGCACGCCGGCCAGCACGATGGTGTTGATCCGGGTGCTCATGGCGATCATTTCCGGGGTTTTGTTGAATTTGCTGTTCACCAGCGCCGCCATGCCGATGGCCACGCCGGCCTGGGGCAGCAGCGTGAGGCCCAGGTATTTTTTGATATTGTCATCCGCATGCACGCAATGGGCGCCCAGCATGGTGCCGCCCCACTTGCCCGTGCAGCGCAGCACCAGGTACACCACGCCGATGACCCCCACCTGGGGCAGCACGGACAGATCCAGATCCGCGCCGGAAAGCACGAAGAACAGCAGGAACAGCGGCGGGGTGAAGCGATCGCACTGCTCCATGAGCACCTGGCGCTGCTGGCTGGTATTCACCATCACCGCGCCGATCATCATGCACACCAGCAGGGAAGACAGATTCCACATGCTGCACAGGCCCACCCCGGCGAACACCGCGGCGATGGACAGGGCCAGCTTATTCCCCCGGCTGGCGAAGAACCGGGCGCAGAAGCCCAGCACGGCCCCCAGGGCCGCCCCCAGGGCGACGCTGCCGAAAATCTCGATCAGCGGGGAAAGCACCATGCTCTGCGCGGTCATTTCCCCGCCCATCATGCCCTCGGCCACGGAGGAAGAAATGCTGTATACCATCAGGCCCAGGGCGTCGTCCATAGCCACCACGGGCAGCAGCATCCGGGTCACCGGGCCGTCCGCCTTGTACTGGCGCACCACCATCAGCGTGGCGGCGGGGGCGGTGGCCAGGGCGATGGCGCCCAGCAGCAGGGCCATGGGCACGGTGATGCCCAGGGAGGGGAAAATAAAGCTCAGCGCGATCAGGCCCACGTCCACGCAGAAGGCCGTCGCCAGGCCCTGGAAGGCCGTGATGGTCAGCGGGGCCTTGCCGATCTTCTTCAGATAGCTCAGCTTGAATTCGCCGCCGATGGAATAGGCGATGAAGCCCAGCGCCGCATCGGAAATAACGTCCAAGGAGGCGGCGGTTTCCCTGTTGATCAGCCCGCCGACGCAGGGGCCGATGATCAGCCCCGCCACCAGGAAGGCCGTGACGTTGGGCAGCTTGACGGCCCGCGCCCCGCGGCTGACCAGCAGCCCGGCCGCGATGGCGATGCCGATGATGAGCAGCGTGTTCATTTCTTCTTTACCAGTCCTTCCGTAAAGGTGACCGGCAGGGCGAACATGATGCCGGAGTCCGGATGGTCCAGGCCGCCGGTGACGTCGTTGACGATCTTCCGGGCGATCTCCACCTGGCTGTCCTCCATCACGCAGAAGATGGTCTTGCTGATGCGGCGTTCCGGCTCCAGAATGGCGCGCAGGCCGTAGAAAATGGGCATTTCATCCTCCGTATGCAGGATACGGGCCATGCCCCGGCTGTCCAGCACGGTGGCGCCCTTAAGGCCGTGATCGGTAAATTCCTGCAGCAAATGCTCCAAATGCTCGGTCCGATTCAGCACGAATACGAATACCTGCATGGTTCATCCTTCTTTCTTTTCCTTCTGGTGCTTTCGCACAATTCTGTATTGTATGCCCGGCCGGGGCGAAATGCAAGCCTTCCGCGCCGTTTTTTGGCGAAATTTGGCCTCTGCGGGCGCTGCCGCTATTTTCCAGGCCCGCCGCCGTTTCAAACCGCCGCCTTTGGAATATGATAAAGCGAAGGAAAGGAGGGTTTTTCCGATGAGCATTCTTCTGTGGCTGATCCTGGGCGCGGTGGCCGGATGGATCGCGGGCAAGATCATGGGCGAGCAGCGCGGCCTGGGGGGAAACATCCTGGTGGGCATCCTGGGCGCGGGGCTGGGCGGCCTGGCGGCCAGCCTGCTGGGCTTCGGCGGCGTGGACGGCTTCAATCTTTACAGCCTGCTGGTGGCCGTGGCCGGGGCCTGCCTGCTGCTGTGGATCTGGAACACGCTGCAAAAGCGCACGTCCAAGGAATAAGCAAACAAAAAAAGGGAACGCGTCCGTCGCGTTCCCTTTTTCCTTATCGTTTCAAAGCCCTCAGTCGACCACGTAATTCGAGTACGGGTCCTGGGGATAATTCGGCAATCCGTCCCGGAGCCGGGTTTCGGCGTAGCTGCCCGATTTCACGTGCAGGATGGTGGTATGGTTGAAGGCGCCGTATTCGATCTGCGTCACGCTCTCCGGGATGGTCAGGTCCTTCAGGTTTTCACAGTTGATGAACATATTGCCGCCGATAAAGGTCAGCGTGGAGGGCAGGGAGACGGAGGTGAGGTTTTTGCAGTCCCGGAACATCTGCCCCCGCAGCTTCGTGCATCCTTCGGCGACGATCGCTTCCTCCAGGCTGGGGATCTGCAGCGGATTCATGTTATCGTCCGTATTGTGGAAGGTGATCTTTTTCAGGGCGTCGCATTCTTTGAATGCTTCGTAATTGAGCGACACGCCGGACGGGATCTCAAGCTCGGTAATTCCGGTGCCGCTGAACGCATTTTCCCCAATTCCTTTCAGGCTTTGAGGAAAGACGATCCGGGTCAGCTGCGTGTCACAGAAGACGTAACTGTCGATTTCCTCCAGGCCCTCCGGCAGATTGATTTCCTTCAGCGCCGTGCCCCGGAAGGCGGATTTCCAGATCTTTTTCACGGTGGAGGGCAGCGTCGCCTTTTCCAGATTGCTGCAGTTTTTCATTGACCACACGTTGTCGATCCCCTCGGGAAACACGACGGACCTGATGACTTCATTCTCTTCTATGGTCACGTACTGCACCGGCTTCCCCTCGATTTTGGCCGGGATCACCACGTCAGGCTCCTCGCCCAGATAGCCCTTGATTTCCACGCGGTCGTCGTATGCCCGGTAATCGAATTTTTCCGCCGGGGTTTCCCTGCGGGCCGGAACACTGGCCGCCGCCGCGCCGCCGTTTCCGTTTTCCGCCGGCTTGCCTTCGTCGTTTCCGCAGCCGCACAGCAGCGCCGCCGCCAGCGCCAGGATCAGCAGCAGCCCGATGATCTTTTTCATGTCTGTTTCCTCCTTTTCGGTTCTGTCAGGTTATTTTACCAAAAAAGCCCTTGGCGCGGCAACAAAAACGAACACAGTTTTTCTGTGTCCGTTCGGTTTATTTTACCGGCAGGCGGCCGTCAGCGCATCGAACGCGGCCCCGGCGTCCGGCATTTCCGCGTCCGGCGCCATCCCCCGCATCAGCCCTTCCGTCAGATCGTAAAACGCCTGCCCGGGGAGGAACAGCTCCCGGTACGTTTCCTGATCCGAGTTGTAGCTGGCGGCACTGGGGTAAAACAGCGCGCCCACGCCGTGATACGCTTCGGCGGACACGGGCCAGGCCGGGCCGTCCCGGAACAAAAGGGAAACCCCCGGCTTCTGCGAAAACCGGCGCAGCGCCTGCAAAATCTGCATCCGCTCCGCCGCGGTGAAGGGCCGGCAGGCGAAAAACTGATCCGCCATGACGCCGGTGCGGGCGAACTCCTCCATGGCCCGGAAGGACAGGATCAGGCGGGTGGGCCTGGCGCGGCCGTAAAAATTCCCGACCCGTTGTTCGTAGGTGCGGATCAGGGTCTCCCGGGCGGCGGAGACCGGCTCCAGGTTCCGGGCGAGATAATCCTCGAAGCTCTGCTTCACCGCCTCGGCGGGCATCATCTGCATCCCCGGCGTGGGCTTGAGGATCAGGGCCGCGCGGTTGCGCTCCATCTGATACGCTTTTTCGGTGAACCTGATATAATCGCTGCCGTTTTTCAGCTGATCGAAACGGTACAGCGGGGTCAGCCCGGCCTTCTCCAGCCCGGACAGGAGCCGGCGAAGGCTGTCCGCCCCGCCCGGCAGCCCCAGCCAGGACGCTTTTTCCCCATCCCAATACAGCAGATACGCCCGGCCGTCCGCCATGAAAAACGCGGTGTTCCAGGGCAGGGCGTCCGGCCCGTCCCCCCGCACCAGCACCGCCTGATAGCGCAGCTCGGTCATGTGCCCGATCAGAAAGGGCAGGACGGAGGGGACGGTCAGGAGCTCGTTTTCGGTGAGGTACTGGGTGACCCCGATCCCCGCCAGGGAAAGCCAGCCCTCCGCCCAGGACTGTTTCCCGCAGCGGCCCAGCAGCAGGATCTGCCCCCGGGTCACGAAGGGCGGAAGCGGCCAGGCGGACAAGGGAAGCGATTCCTCCTCCCCGGGGCGGAACAGCCGCCTTTCCAGGGCTTCCAGCACCGCATACCGCGCCGGGCCCGTCCTTTCCACCCGCAGCGCCCGCTCGAAGCGCACCTGCCAGTCCAGGGACAGCCCGGGCCGCAGCTTTTCGTACAGCTGCCGGCAGGAATCCGCGCTGCTTTTTCCGTGCAGCAGCCGCAGCACCGTCGTTTTGCTCCGGTAGCCCAGCCTTTCCGCCAGCGCCGCGGCGGACGTTTCCTCCGCTTTCATCCATGCGCGGAGACATTGGCTCATCGCTTCCATGCCGCGTCCCACCCTTTGCTTTCTTCTTTTTTCCATTGTACCACGTTTCGGGCGGCAAGAAAAGAGCTGCGGACACATTTTTCATGTGCCCGCAGCTTCCTTCGCCCGTCCGGGGCGGTCATGCCTCGCCGTGCTTTTCCAGCAGGTCCCGGATGGTGCCGGTAATCTGCTCCATGGGGATGCCGGCCCGGCGGCTCAGATCCCCCAGGGTGGCTTTTTTCACCAGCGCCCGGACAAAGGGATTCCGGATCATGGCGAACCTTTCGTCGATCCGGATCGCTTCGTCCACCAGAAAGGGATACCGGTCGATCAGCGCCTGCACGCGGGTGCTTTCATTCAGCTCCGTCATCCCCGGATCTCCCTCACGATCCCCGCGGCTTCCCGCACCAGGCGGCCGATCTCCGCAAAATTGCCTTCCTTCACCAGCCTGCCGCTGACCATCCAGCTGCCGCCGCAGGCCACGATCCGGTCATATTTCAGGTAATCCCGCACGTTTTCCGCGTTGATGCCGCCGGTGGGCATGAAATGCAGCCCCACGTAAGGCGCGGCCAGGGCCTTGATCATTTTCAGGCCCCCCGAGGGCTCGGCGGGGAAGAACTTAAGCACGTCCAGATCAAACTGCAGCGCCGCTTCGATCTCCGTGGGGGTGCAGACCCCGGGGGTCATGGGCACGCCTTTTTTGAGCACGTGCTCGGTCACCTTCGGGTTGAAGCCGGGGCTTACGATGAACTTCGCCCCGGCGTCCACGGCCCGGTCCGCCTGTTCGCAGGTGAGCACCGTGCCCGCGCCCACGATCATATCCGGAAACGCTTTCGCCATCCGGCGGATGGATTCCTCTGCGGCGGCGGTGCGGAAGGTGACCTCCGCGCAGGGCAGCCCGCCCGCCGCCAGCTGCTCCGCCAGGGGCAGCGCGTCCTCCGCGCTCTCCAGCACCACCACGGGCACGATGCCGATTCTGTTCAGCTTTTTCATCATATCGTTCATGCTTTTTCCCTCCCGTCAAATCCTGCGCAGCGCGGCGCGCACCGCGCCTTTTCCTTCCAGCATATCCGCAAACAGGGCGCACACCCGGTCGGCCAGCCCGGCCCGGATCAGATCCACCCCGAACACCTTTTCGTTCCGCAGCAAGCCTTCCAGATGATTTTTCACCTGCTCCGGCGCCGGCTTTTCTCCCAGGCGGAACGCCGCCATCAGCGGCAGCAGCGCCGGCAACATGGGGTCCCCGCTGAGCTCAAAAGCGTTCCCCGCGTCGTCCACCGCCAGCAGATACCGGAGCCACCCGGCCAGCACCAGGGGGATCGCCTGCAGATCCTTTGCGTCCAGCCGATCGGAGGCCAGATACGCTTTCAGGGTCTCCCCATAGCGGATGGGCAGCTTCTGGCTGGTATCGGTGGCGATGCGCTGGGGGGCGTCGGGCATGAAGGGATTCGGGAGCCGCACGTTCACCACCGTGTCAATGAAGGCCTTCGGGTCGATGACCCCGGGATCCGTCACCACGGGCAGGCCTTCCGTGTAGCCCACCCGCCGGATCAGGCGCACCAGATCCGCATCCTTCATTTCCGCGGAAATGCGGGTATACCCCAGCAGGCAGCCGAACACCGCCAGGGCGGTATGCAGCGGGTTCAGGCAGGTGCACACCTTCATCCGCTCCACCCTGTTGACCGTGTCCCGGTCGGTAAAGATGATCCCCGCCGCCTCCAGGGCCGGGCGGCCGGCCGGGAAATCATCCTCGATCACCAGGTATTCGCTTTCCTCGGCGTTGACGTAGGGCGCGATATAGGTGCCCTTGGAGGTGATCACCGGCGCCAGCCCGGTCAGGCCGTCCTTTTTCAGCATTTCCTCCACCGACGCGTCGGGCCGGGGGGTGATCTTGTCGATCATGGTCCAGGGGAAGGAGACCTTTTTCCCGTCCTTCAGGTACGCAAGGAACCCCGCGTCGCCCCATGCGTCCGCAAAGGCGGTCACCGCGGCGCGCAGCTTGTCCCCGTTGTGGGAGCAGTTGTCCATGCTCACCATGGCGATGGGCAGCGCCCCGGCCCGGTACCGGGCATAAAGCAGGGAGGCCACCTTGCCGATGTAGCTCTGCGGCTTTTCCGGGCCGGCGGCAAAATCCGCCGCCACGGCGGGCAGCGCTTCGCCCCCGGCGTTCACCAGGCTGTAGCCCTTTTCGGTGATGGTGAAGGACGCCATCTGCAGCGCGGGACTGCGGAAAATTTCCCTGAGCCGGGCGTACTCCCGTTCATTCCCGCTGTCCAGCATCAAAGATTCCGCGATGGACCCCACCACGGTCTTTTCCACCGTGCCGTCCGCTTTCAGCGTCACCAGCAGGGTATAATCCCCGCAGGGGCGGTAGCCCTTCTCCACGATCTCGTAATCGAAGCCCTCCACCGCCACGATGCCGGTGTCGGCCTTGCCCGCGTTCAGCAGCCGCTGCATGGCCATGCACTGGAAGGCCCGGAAAATATTCCCGCAGCCGAAATGCACCCAGGCGGGGCGGGCTTTCGTGTTTTCCCGCATTTTTTCCCGGTCGTAGCCCGGCAGGGCGTAGCCCGCCTTTTCCCAGGCCGCGCGGTTCTGCAAGCCCTGTTCGTTCAGTGTCAGCACGGTTTCCATCCTTTCTGCATACAGCGCGCGGAGCTGTTCCATGCGCGCCATGATCCCTTTGTTCCAATGGATCAGTTTTTCTGTTTCCCCGCAGGGAAACGCCGGGCATACGCCGCAGAACTGCGCCCCGTGGCTCCGGGCGCAGGCATGCACCCGGCACCGGCCGCTTTCCTTCCATTCGGGCACGTACCCGTCCGCCTCGATACAGCCGGGGCAGCGCCCGTCCGCCTTTTTCGCGCATCCGTCGCAGCATTCCCCGCAGGCGGTGATCCGGGAAAATTCCGCGCTCATACCGCCTTATCTACCGTGACGGCCAGGGTGATCTCCCTGGCGCCGGCGCAGGCGGAAAGCAGCTGATCGCTCAGCGGCTGCACCGCCATTTCCCCGGGCGTGAGGATCATTTTTTTCACGGAGGAAACGGCCTTCCCGTCGGCGTACACGGTGAGGTAATGATCCCGGTACACCTGATCCGGCCGGAACATGAGGCGGACCTCCCCGTTCTCCCCGTCCAGCACGATCTTCTGGGGCACCGTGCCCCGGACGCCCCGCCCGTCCCGGACGGCGATTTCCCGCCCCGTGCGGCGCAGGCCCATGGCATAGCGGGCGGCGGCCTCCCCGGCCCTGAAGGATTCGCTGCTCACGTGGTCCACCAGATCGTGGACGTGGAGCACGTTCCCGCAGGCGAAGATCCCCGGCACGCTGGTTTCCAGGCTGTCTGTGACCACGGCGCCGCTGGTAACGGGGGAAAGCTCCACCCCCGCGCCGACGCTCAGCTCGTTTTCCGGGATCAGGCCCACGGAAAGCAGCAGGGTATCGCAGTCAAATTCCATTTCGGTGCCGGGAATGGGCTTCCGGTTTTCGTCCACCTTCGCCACGGTGACGCCGGTGAGGCGCTCCCGCCCGTGAATGTCCACGACGGTGTGGGACAGATACAGGGGGATGCCGTAATCCTGCAGGCACTGGACGATATTGCGGTTGAGGCCGCTGGAATAGGGCATGAGCTCCACGCAGGCCAGCACCTTCGCCCCCTGCAGCGTCATGCGCCGAGCCATGATGAGGCCGATGTCCCCGCTGCCCAGGATCACCACCCGGCGGCCGGGCATATAGCCTTCCAGGTTCACGAATTTCTGGGCGGTGCCGGCGCTGTAAATGCCGGCGCAGCGGGTGCCGGGGATGGCCAGCGCCCCCCGGGGCCGCTCCCGGCAGCCCATGGCCAGCACCACGGCCTTCGCCTGAAACACCTGCAATCCGTTTTCCCGGCTCACGGCGGTGACCCGCTTTTCCCGGCTCACGGACAGCACCGTTACCCCGGTGCGGATGTCGATCTTCATTTCCCGGGCGGCGTCGATGTCCCGCTGGGCGTACTCGGGGCCGGTCAGTTCCTCCTTGAAGCGGTGCAGCCCGAAGCCGTTGTGGATGCACTGGCGCAGGATGCCCCCGGGCCGGTCCTCCCGCTCCAGGACGATCAGGCTGTCAACGCCCTGCTTTTTCGCGGCGATGGCGGCGGCCAGGCCCGCCGGGCCCGCGCCGATCACCAATACGTCCACCCGGATCGCGTTTTCATTCATGGTCCCGGGCCTCCTTTGCGATATCCCTAAGCGTCCCGGCCAGCAGGCGGCTTTCCCCGCCGCATTTGGTGATCTCCAGGGGGGACAGGCCCGTTTCTTCGCACAGGATCTCCATCACCCGGGGAGAGCAGAACCCGCCCTGGCACCGGCCCATGCCGGCCCGGGTGCGGCGCTTGACGCCGTCGATGGACCGGGCGCCCACGGGGCGGCGGACGGCGTCGCGGATCTCCGCCTCCGTCACCACCTCGCACCGGCACACGATGCGGCCGTATTCCGGGTTTTCCCGGCAGGCGGCGGCGCGCTCCTCCTCCGTCATGGCGGCGAAGGGCTTAAGCAGCTTCACCGGGGCCTTGAAAATGCGCCGGTTGGGCATTTTCAGGTCCTCCGCGATCATTTCGCCCAGCTCCTCCCCGATGGCGGGGGCGGCGGTGAGCCCGGGGCTTTCGATGCCCACGGCTTCATACGCCCCGTCCGGCGCGCCGTGCACCGGGCCGACGATGAAATCCCCCGAAGCAAGATGCGCCCGCACCCCGGCGAAGGTGGTGATCACGGGGCGGGTGCTCATCTTCGGCCAGGTGAGGCGGCATTTTTCCATCACGAAATCCAGCCCCCTGCGGGTGGTGGCGGTATCCAAAGCGTCCGGAATGTCCTCCGCGGAGGGGCCCAGCAGGGTGTTGCCGTGGGCCGTGGGGGTCACCAGCACGCCCTTGCCCATTTTTCCCGGGCACTGGAACATGGTGCGGGTGAAGGGGCACTTCACCGTGGCGTCCAGCAGGTAATATTCCCCCCGCCGGGGGATCAGCTGTACCTTTTCATCCGAGATCATATTGTGCAGGCCCGCGCTCCCAGCGCCGGCGCAGTTGACCACGGCCCGGGCCCCGAACACGCCCTTGGGCGTTTCCGCGTACCATTTGCCTTTCTCCGCCCACAGCCTGCCCACCGGACAGTCCAGGAAGAATTCCACCCCGTTCTCCGCGGCGTGATAGGCCAGGGCCAGCGTCATTTCATAGGGGCTCACCACGGCGCTGCCGGGCACGTCCAGGGCGTAGAGCGCCTCCCCGTTGGTTTCGGGCTCCAGGCGCAGTATTTCGTCCCGCCCGATGAGGCGCAGGCCCTCCACGCCGTTTTCCAGGCCCTGTTCATACAGGTTTTCCAGGGTTTTTTGGTCGTCCCCGGTAAAGCCGATCACCAGCGCGCCGTTCTGCACGTACGGCACGCCCAGCTCCCGGGAAAGCTGCCCGTACATCCGGGCGCCCTTCACGTTGTAATACGCCTTTTTCGTGCCGGGCTTAGCGTCGTAGCCCGCGTGGACGATGCCGCTGTTGGCCTTGCTGGCGCCGTCGGCGATATCCTCCGCCGCTTCCAGCAGGGCGATATTCCCGGCGTACTGGCTCAGCTTCCGCGCCACCGCGCAGCCCACCACGCCGCCGCCGATGATCAATACGTCATACATGGTCCGCTTTTCTTCCCTTCTGTGCGGTCATTCCGATCCACCTGACAGTATAGCATGTTTTCCCCGGTTTCACAAGGGCGGGAAACGCCGGGAGCCGCCGGCGCATGTTTTCCCGTTTTCCGTTCATACACTGCCCGGGGAGGGATGGCCATGAAGGAAGGCGGATTGAAGCGGCAGGCCATGATCACGGCGGGGAGCGGGGCGCTGGTGCGGCTGATGGGGTTCGGGATGCGGCTGTGGGTGAGCCGGCTCATGGGGGCGGAAGCCCTGGGGGTGGCGGAGCTGGCCGCTTCCGCCCACGCCCTGGCGGTGACCCCCGGCGCGGCGGGGATCCCCGGGGCGGTGAGCCGCCTGGCGGCCAAGGCAAAAACGGAAAAGGACGCCGCCGGGGTGCTGCGCTGCGGAAGGAAAATGGCGCTGCGGCTGGGGCTGGCCGTTTCGCTGCTGTTCCTTTTTTCCTCCCCCTGGATCGCCCGGGCGCTGGGGGACGGGCGCACCCTGCCCGCGCTGATCCTGTTTTCTCCCTGCCCGCTTCTGATCGCCCTGTCCTGCGCGTACGACGGTTATTTCTTCGGCCGGGGGCGCGCGCTGCCGCCGAACCTGAGCGAACTGGGGGAGCAGATCGTCCGGCTGCTGACGGTGGCGGCGTTTGCAATCCTGATCCCGCGCCTGAGCGCGGCGGGCCGGGCGGGGGTGATCGCCCTGGGGGCGCTGCTGGGGGAGACAGCGGGGCTGGGGATCGTAAAAAGGATGGCAAAAGGTCTGCCCGTTCCGGACCGGGCGGCGGACGGCGGGCTCCAGCGGCAGATCCGGCGCCTTTCGCTGCCGCTGATCCTGAACCGGCTTTGCCATGCGGGGCTGCGCAGCCTGTGCGCGCTGGTGATCCCCCTGCGGCTGATGGCGGGCGGGGCGTCCCATGCCGAGGCGCTCAGCCGCCTGGGGATGCTCAACGGCATGGTGATGCCCCTCATGTTCCTGCCCGGGCTGCTGACCGGCGCGCTGTCCGCCGTGGGCGGGCCCGCCGCGGCCCGGTGCCAAAGCCGGGGGGCGGAAAGGCGGCTGGCGGGAAAAATGCTGTCCTTTTCCCTGCTGACGGGCTGCGGCTGCGCCCTTGCGCTGTATTTGCTTTCTCCCGTCCTGGCCGCGCGGCTGTACCGGCTGCCGGAACTGACGGCGCTGATCCGCACGGCCTGCCCGCTTTCGGTGATCCTGGCGGTCCAGATGACGGTTTCCGGGCTGATGACCGGGCTGGGGCTGCAGAAAAAGGCGCTGTATTCCGCCCTGCCCGGCAGCGCCGCGACGCTGCTTTACACCTGGCTATGGACCCCGGGACAGGGGATCGCGGGCGCGGTGGAGGCGTCGCTGCTGGGCCACGGGCTGACGCTTTTGTGCTGCCTGATCTTTCTTGGCTCCCGGCTGACGAAGCGATGACGGGGCCGTTTCCTCCGGCGCAAGGAAGAAAGCCCGGACGGGCGGCTTTTTTCAGGAAAAGAAAAAGGCGGGCCCGGAAATGAATTCATTTTCAGGCCGCCTGCATGTTTTTCCGTCCGGAATCCGGCTGCGTCATCTCCTCCGGCGCTGGGCGATCAGAAGCAGCCGCAGCAGCGTCAGGAAAGCGCTGACGAAGGAAGCCACGTAGGTCATGGCCGCGGCGGAAAGCACCTTCGATACGCCCCGCAGCTCTTCTTCCTCAAAATACCCGCTGTCCGCCAGCATGCGTTTGGCCCGGCGGCTGGCGTCGAATTCCACGGGCAGGGTGATCAGGGAAAAGAGCACCAGCAGGGAATAGACCGCGATGCCCGCGGTGACCAGGGGGTCGAAGGAAAAGGCGAGCCCACCCACGAACAGCGGCCAGGCCAGGTAAGACCCCACGTTCACCACCGGCACGATGGCGGTGCGCAAGCCCAGGGGCTTATAGCCCTCCTGCTTCTGCAGGGCGTGGCCCGCTTCGTGGGCGGCGATGCCCGCGGCGGACACGCTGTCGGATCGGTACACGCCCTGGGACAGGCGCAGGATGTTGACCCGGGGATCGTAATGATCCGTCAGGACGCCGCCGGTCTCCTCCACGGTCACGTCCGCGTTTTCCTTATACAGCAGCTCCCGCACCAGTTCGCAGGCGGGCACGCCCAGGCGCGTGCGGACCCGCCCGTATTCCTCATACGTTTTTTGCACTTTCCACCGGGCCCACAGCCCCAGGATCAGCCCCGGCAGCATCAGCAGATAGGTATAATCAAAATGCAAAGGTCATTTCCCTCCTTCGGAAACGGACGGGGTGGCGCTTTCCGGGTTTTCCTTTTCCCGCTTGGCCACCCATTCCCGGAACAGCGCATATCCGGTGGCCGTCAGCGGCACGGCCGCGATCATGCCGCTGATGCCGCCGATGCCGCCGCCCACGGAAACCGCCGCCAATACCCACAGGCTGGGCAGGCCCACGGAGCTGCCCACCAGCTTGGGATACAGCAGGTTTCCCGTCACCGTCTGCAAGGTCACGATGAACAGCAAAAACCACAGCGCCATGCCCGGATTGGCGGTGAACACCAGGAATGTGCCCAAAGCCGCCCCGATATATCCGCCGATGATGGGGATCAGCGCCGTCACGCCGCTGATGACGCCCACCATCAGGGCGTAGGGCATGCCGAAGATCCGCATGCCCATCCAGGTGGTAAAGCCCAGAATGATGCCGCTGATCACCTGGCCGATGATGAACCCGGAGAAGGAGCGGTTCAGGGCTTCCAGCACATGGCTGACGATGACCCGCTTCCGGGGGCGGAAACAGGCGCGCAGGATCCGGGAGAACTGCCTTTGCAGCGTATTCTTGGCGCACAGCAGGAAAATGGCGAAGATCAGGGAGATCAGGAAATTGGCCACCCGGCCCGTCACGGCGCTGATCACGCTGACCGTGGAGGACAAAAGTCCCCCGCCGCCCAGGCCGTTCACCGCCCAGTTCACGATCTTTTCCTGCACGGAAGGCCAATCCAGCTTCAGGTTCGTGACGTACTCCACCACGGAAGGCACGTCCGCAAAGGTTTTGAGCACCCATTCCTTGGCCTGGGCAAAGTAAACGGGCAGTTCCTTGGCCAGCAGGGCCAGGGCGTCGCCCAATCCGGGCAGCACCGTGATGAAAAAGAACACCACCACGGTCAGGATCAGCACAAACGCCAGAAAAATGCACAGGACCCGCCTGCCGTTGGACAGCCACGTTTTTTTGGTGTTCGGAAAAATCACCTTTTCCAGCCGTTTTACCACGATTTCCAGGATGTATGCCATCGCCGCGCCCACGATCAGGGGCGAGGCCACTTTCCAGAGAAAAAGCACGGTCAGGATCAATTTGTCCACGTGGATCACGCACAGCGTCAGCAGCGCCGCCAGAAGCATGAGCCGCACCGGCTTACGCTCACCGAACCATTTGCGCAGCGCGGAATCCCTTTGTTCCTGTTCCATTCCGCTTTTCTCCTTTCTCTTTGGATTTTTTTCCTTTCCGGCCGGATCATTATAACATATTGTTTTCCCTTTCGTCTATGAATATTTGTAAATTGTGGATAAATCCGGGACATACGGGTGAAAACAGCGGCATATACTGTATCTGTTTCCGTGAAAAACGGCCCGGCACGCCGATTTCCGTTTTCCACACCGGCGGGAAAACCCGTTTGTGGATGATGTGGAAAACCGCCTTTTTCCCGTCCTCTGCGCGGAAACCTCCCCATTTTTTTCCTTTTTCTTTTTTCCAGCCTGATCTCCCCGCGCCTTTCCCCTTGATTTTTTCCGGAAAATATGAGAAAATATGGGAGCATGAAGCGGCGGCAAACCGCATAAAGGGGTCCGTCCCCTTTTTCTCCCCGCCTTTTCCTTTTTTTTTCGCAGTTTTCTCTGCGCGGAAAACGGCGCCGTTTTCAGGCTTTGCCGCGTTTATCCACTTTTCCACAGGGGCTACTACTACTACTATTGATTATAATTACTGCTACCACAGGAATGGGCGCGGACGCGCCCGGAAGGCGAGGCGATTTTATGCATTTTCGGGTACAGACGGATGAAATCAATTACGGGCTGGGCATGGTCACCCGGGCCATCAGCCCCCGTCCCGTCAAGCAGGTGTACGACGGCGTGCTCATCGAAACCACGGAAGACGGACTGCAGCTTACCTGTACGGACGGGGAAATGAGCATCAAGGCCCAGGTGAGCGCCCTGGTGGAGGAAGAGGGCTGCGCGCTGCTGCCCGCGCGCCTGTTTGCGGAAATGATGCGCAAGCAGCCGGCGGGGGAAGTGGACGTGCAGGTGGACGAAAGGATGCGCGCCCAGATCAGGAGCCGGGGCAGCAATACGTCCATCGCCTGCATGATGGCGGACGAATTCCCGGATATCCGGGACGTGAGCGGGGAATACAGCGTGATCCTGCCCTGCAAACGGCTGCGGGACGCGGTGAGCAAGGTGATTTTCGCCGTGTCCACGGATGAGAGCCGCAAGATCCTCACGGGGATCCTGATGGAGGTATACGCCGATGAAACGCTGCTGGTGGGGCTGGACGGGTTCCGTCTGGCGCTGCAGAAGATCAAGGCGCAGAACGTCATCGGAGGCGATAAGGATCATATCCACGCCGTGGCGCCGGGAAAGATCCTGGGCGAAGTGAGCAAAATGCTGCCGGACAGCGACGACGAAGCGAAGATCGTATTCAATTCCTCCCATATCATGTACGCATTCGGCACCGTGAAGGTGTACGCCACGCTGCTCACCGGCGAATTTATCGACTATCAGAAGATCCTGCCCTCCTCCTGGACCACTGAAGCCATGGTGGAAAGGGATTCTTTCTCCGACGCCATCGACCGCTGCTCTCTGATGGCCCGGGAAGGCAAGAATAACCTGATTTATCTGAAGCTGCTGCCAGAAGGCCGCCTGGAAATGACCGCCAACGCCGAGCGCGGCGACGTGCATGAGGAATTGGAGATCGGCTTTGAAGGCAGCGAGCTTTCCATCGCCTTTAATTCCCGGTATCTCACCGATATCATCCACAATATCGGCGACGACAGAATCCGCATGTGCTTCAACAGCAACGTGTCTCCCTGCATGATCAAGCCGGTGGAGGGCGACGAATTCACCTTTCTGGTGCTGCCGGTGCGGATATTCAACAGGTGAAGGTCCGCGCGCCTCTCACCGGGGAGGCGCGCCACTGTTCTATGTCTCTTGGCGGCCCTCCGGCGCCCCATTTGGGTCGCCTCCGGTACGAGCCCGCGCGCCTCTCACCGGGGAGGCGCGCCACTGTTCTATGTCTCCTGTGAGCCCTCCGGCGCCCCATTCGGGTCGCCTCCGGTGTGGGTCCGCGCGCCTCTCACCGGGGAGGCGCGCTACTTTTCTCAATTTCTTGGCGGCCCTCCGCCGCCCCATACGGCGCGGCTCCGGTGCGGGTTCGCGCGCTTTTTTGTCTCAATCACCTGGCGATCGCTTTCCCGGTCTGTTCGGGTCAAGCGCGGAAACGGGCGGATGATATCCGCCCCTACGAGAAAAATCCAAACCTGAATTATGTGAGTAAAGCAAAAAAATGCAAAAAAAAATAAAACCCCCCTTCCAAACGGTTTTCTTTGGAAGGGGGGTACGGGGGGAACCCATTCTTTGACCTTCAAAGAATGGGTTCCCCCCGCTTAATTATCTACTTCCACTTTCTCTCAATAATTCTCCGCCCGGATCTGGAAATACGCCTGGGGATGGGCGCAGACGGGGCAGATTTCCGGCGCTTCCTTGCCCACCACGATGTGGCCGCAGTTGGAGCATTGCCAGATTTTTTCGCCGTCCTTGGAGAACACCAAGCCGTCTTTTACGTTGGCCAGAAGTTTGCGGTAGCGCTCCTCGTGCTCTTTTTCAATGGCGGCCACGCCGTCGAAGAGGGCGGCGATGTCCTCAAAGCCCTCTTCCCGGGCTTCCCTGGCGAACTGCACGTACATGTCCGTCCATTCGTGGTTCTCGCCTTCCGCGGCGGCCAGCAGGTTTTCTTCCGTGCTGCCGATGCCGCCCAGCAGCTTGAACCAGATCTTCGCGTGCTCCTTTTCATTGTCCGCCGTTTCCAGGAACAGATTGGCGATCTGCACAAAGCCGTCCTTCTTGGCTTTCGAGGCGAAATAGGTGTACTTGTTGCGGGCCTGGCTTTCGCCGGCGAATGCGGCCCACAGGTTCTTTTCCGTGCGGCTTCCCTTCAGATCCATGATGGTTTCCTCCTTATGCGCTTTATGCCGCTTGTATAATTCGCCCTTCGCGTCTGTTTTCCTGCAAGGAGCGGCATATTAAAATGACAAATATTTCCAATTTCAACCGATTTGCATCGATCCTTGCGGCTTACTTGCCAATCAGCGGGGAAATATGGTATAAATAATATCCGGAGGCGATGAGAAATGAAACGGCTGAGCGCACTGCTGCTGGCGTTGATCCTGGCGCTGCCGATGGCGGCGTATGCGGAAAAGGTGACGGCCCTGCCGTCCGCGCTGCAGGTGAGCTATACGGTGGACGAGCATTTTATCAACAATAAAAAGAGCTTTGTGTATAAAGAGCATATCCGGACGTGCCAGGCGGCGGTGGACGCGGAGATCAACGGCATCGCGGACCGGTTCGAGGAGACCCAGACGGAGCTGCTGCAGCCGGACAAGAAGCAGAACGCCAAGCGCAACAGCCGCCTGGATATCCATATCGTCACCACGCGATGCGGGGAAAAGTGCCTGAGCTTTCTGGTGCTGGCCCGGGATTCCTATTACCGGGCGCAGCGGTTTTCGCCCTTTGAGACTCGGGTGTACGATATGGAAACCGGGAAGCAAGTGACCCTGAAGGACCTGTTCGCCCCGGACAGCGGCGCATGGGACGCGCTGTCCGCCGCCGTGCGGGAGGGATTGACGGCGTACTTCCCCAAGGAAGAGCCGGACGCCGCGGCGCTGGACGCCCTGTGCAGCCGGGAGGGCATCGAAAACGCCGCGTTCACGCTGGGGCCGGTGTGCCTGACGATGCATTACGAAGCCCGCGCCCTGTATCCGGACCGGCCCACCCTGATGCGGGTGACGGTGCCCTACGGGAAGCTGGCGGAATATATGACGGAGGAAGGAAAAGCGCTGACGGACAATTCCATGTATAAAATGGTGGCGCTGACCTTCGACGACGGGCCGTCCTACACCAGCACCATCAAGATCATCAACGAGCTGCGCCACGCTGGGGCCCAGGCCACGTTTTTCCTGGTGGGCGACCGGATCGAGGAATACAAGGACGTGGTGATGCGGGAAAACGACGAAAATCATTCCCTCCAGAGCCATCACTACAAGCACGTGGACGCGGACAAATCCACGGTGGAGCGGGTGCAGAACTATACCAAAAAATTCTACGACACCCTGACGGACGCGGTGGGCTCCGCCCCCCTGATGCTGCGGGCTCCCTACGGCAATTTTTCCATGTTCCGCAAGGCGAAGGTGAACCTGCCCTTCATCGAATGGGACGTGGACACCAAGGACTGGACGGGAAAATCCAAAAACGGCGTGCTCAGCGTGGTGAAGGAGCTGACGAAGGACGGCAGCATCATCCTGATGCACGATATAAAGGAAAAAACCCCGGAATCCGCCAAGGCCGTGATCGAATGGCTGCACCAGAACGGCTACCTGTGCGTTACCGTGGAGGATCTGTTTTATGTGAACGGCCGCCCCATGGAGCCCAACAAGGTCTATTACCGGGTGGATCCGTATACGGAAGAAGAATAACCCGGAGGCTTGGGAGGAGTATCCTTCCGGCACGAAAAAAGGGAGGCTTGCCGGCCTCCCTTTTTCATAACTTTTTACGCTTCCTCCACCTGGCCGTCGTGCACCCGGAGCACGCAGGCGGGGCGGGCGCCGATGAAATCGTTCTGATCGGTACAGGTCAAAAGCGCCTGGGCGCGGCCGATCCGGGCGATGAGGCGGCGGCGGCGCTCCGGGTCCAGTTCGCTGAGCACGTCGTCCAGCAGCAGCAGCGGCGGCTCGCCCTGGGCGTCCTCCAGGAGATCGAAGGACGCCAGCTTCATGGACAGGGCGGCGGTGCGCATCTGGCCCTGGGAGCCGAAGGCGCGGATGAGCTGCCCGCAGAGGGTCAGCTCGATTTCGTCCCGGTGGGGGCCGAAGCAGGTGCTTTGCCTGCGCAGATCCTCGTCCCGGCTGATTTCCAGGCCCCGGCGCATGTCCTCCATGGGGTCCGCGGATTCGGCGAGCGCCCCGCGGTAGCGCATGGCGAAACGCTCCTCCTCCCGGCCGCCGATGTACAGGTAATGCACCTGCGCCCGCTCGTTCAGCCGTTCGCACACGTCCCGGCGCAGGCGCACCAGGGGCGCGGCGGCGGCGGCGAGCTGCTCGTCCCAGGCGGGCAGCTGGCGCAGATCCCCGCCTTTCAGCAGGGCGTTGCGCTGCTTCAGGGCGCTCATATACGTTTGCAGGGCGTAAAAATACGCCCGCTGCTGCTGGGAAAGCAGCATATCCAGGAACCGGCGGCGGGCCTGGGGCCCGTCCTTTACCAGGGCCAGGTCCTCCGGGGAAAAGATGACGCAGGTGGCGTGGCTCATCAGCTCGCCCATCCGCGGGGCGATTTTGCCGTTGACGTAGACGAGCTTGCGCCGTTTGGCGTTTTCAAACAGGCGAACGCCCACGTCGTGGGTGCCGTCGGTGCGGCTGACGGTGAGCTGCACGGCGGCGGTTTCCTGGCCCTGGCGGATCATTTCCTTATCGTTGGCGGTACGGTGGCTGCGGCCCAGGCAGCACAGATGCACTGCTTCCAGCAGGTTGGTTTTTCCCGCGCCGTTTTCGCCCACCAGCACGGTGACGCCGGGGGGCGGCGAAAGCAGCAGCTGCCGATAGCCGCGGAAATCCCGCAGCCGGAGCCCGGTGATGCGCATGGGCCCGCCCCCTTTCCTTTCTCTGGCTCCAGTTTGCCACAACCGGGGCGGAATGTCAACCGCGGCGGGAAAAAGGCGCCTGTTTCACGTGAAACATTTCTTGTTGTGCTGGGGAGAAAAATCCGGTATAATGATGCCAGAGGGGCTTTCGCGGTACGGAGGGAGCACAGAATGAAGGAAAAGATCGCGGGCGTGATCGTCCGGCGGCGGATCGTGATTTTTATTGCGGCGGTGATCCTGGCGGCGGTCTGCGCGCCGCTGATCGCCCGCACCCGGGTGAATTATGATCTGACCCGTTATCTGAGCAAGGATACCATGACCCGCAGGGCGCTGACGGTGATGCAGGAGGAATTCGGCAGCACGGAGCAGCTGCGGGTGATGTTTCACGATCTGGACGCCGGGGCGCTGGCGGGATATACCGAACGGATGCAGGCGCTTCCCCAGGTGCAGCTGGCGGTGCACGATCCCCGGGAGGACGTGCGGGAGCGGGACGGGGTGATCTATCAGCAGGTGACGCTGACGCTGAACGAATGTGACGCCGCGGCGTTGGTGGAGGAACTGCGGGGCATGTTCCCGGAGGAGGACTACGCGGTGGGCGGGTCCATAGCGGCGCAATTGGACGTGCAGAAAAGCCTGGGGTATGAGATCCCCCTGGCGCTGCTGCTGGCGGTGGCGGTGGTGATCGCGGTGCTTCTGCTCACCTCCCGGGCCTGGCTGGAGCCGGCGGTGATCATGGCGGTGCTGGTGCTGTCCATCCTGATCAATATGGGCACCAACCTGATTTTCCCCGACGTTTCCTTTATCACCTTCGCGGTGTGCGCCATATTGCAGCTGGCCCTGTCCATCGACTACGCCATCATGCTGCTCCACGCCTGGAACGACCGGGTCACCGCGGGGCAGGACGCGGAAAGCGCCATGGTGGACGCCCTGGCGGCGTCCTTCATGCCCATCGCTTCCAGCGCCATGACCACGGCGGCGGGGCTTCTGTCGCTGCTGTTCATGAGCTTCACCATCGGGTTCGATATCGGCCTGGTGCTCAGCAAGGGCATCCTGATCAGCATGCTGGGGGTGTTCCTGCTGATGCCGGCGCTGACGCTGTTCTGCCGGAAGGGCCTCCGGCGCACGGCCCATAAGCCCCTGCGGCTGGGCGGCGCGCGTCTGGCCCGGGGGATTTACCGGTTCCGGCGGCCCATCGCGGCGGTGCTGACGGTGGCGGCGGCAGCGGCGTTCTTCCTGCAGAACGCCAATACCTATACGTTTACCGAGCATAAATACAGCACGGTAACGGAGACGGACCAGGTGGTTTCCCTGTTCGGCTCGGTGGACCCGCTGGTGCTGATGGTGCCGGGCGGGGACAGCGACGCGGATTATGACCGGCAGCGGGCGCTGACGGACGAACTGGAAATGCTGACGGTGGACGGCCAGCCGGCCCTGGACAGCATTTCCGCCATGGTCACCACCGGCGCGGACGCGCTGAAATACTACACCGCCGACGAGGCGGCGGCGCTGACCGGGCAAAGCCCGCTGGCGATCCGGGGGTTCTATCTGCTGAACGGCTACGGGGAGAAGGTGCGGGGGGATCGGCTGCTTCAGGACGCGGAAAAGCTGCTGCCCGACAATGCGCAGATCCGGGAGCTGGGCCAGGCCCTGAACGTGGCCCGGGCCGTGTTTTTGGGCAAAAACTATACCCGGATGCTGCTGATCATGCACTTTGCCTCCGGCGATCCCCAGGCGCCGGAAACCATCGAACGGATCATGGAGATCGGCCGGGCGCATTACGGAAACGACGTGTACCTCACCGGCATCCCCATGTCCGTGTACGACATCGCCGCCGCGTTCCGGGGGGATCTGCTGCGGGTGAACCTGATCACCCTGGCGGCGATTTTCCTGATCGTGGCGTTTTCCTTCCGGCGCGTCGGGCTGGCGGCGGTGCTGGTGTTTGTGATCGAGGGGGCCATCTGGATCGGCATGGCGGTATCGAAGCTGAAAAACGAGCCCATCTTCTTCATGTGCTATCTGATCCTGGTAGCGATCCAGATGGGCGCCACCATCGACTATGCCATCCTCTTCACCCAGCAGTACCGCACGGAAAAGAAAAAAGGCGGCGAAGCGCGGCAGGCGCTGGCCGCGGCGTACGACCGGGCGCTGCCCACGGTGCTCACCTCCGGGATCATCCTGATCATGGCGGGATATGTGATCGGTCGGCTGTGCACGGTGTATTACATTTCGTCCATCGGCATGCTGCTGAGCCGGGGAGCCGCGGTGTCCGTGATCCTGGTGCTGACGCTGCTCCCCGCCTTGCTGACCGTCAGGGACGGCATAAAAGAAAGAAGAAAATAAAAAAGCCTTTCCCGGAAAGAAAAAGGGGGAAAACCGGCCAGCCTGTATCGCAAAGCGGTTTTCCCCCTTGATATTTTTTGTCCCTTACTCCCGCACGGCGTCGTTTTCCCGGAAGAGCAGGGAGATGCACCACAGCCCCGCGGCCCCCACCAGGGTGTAGATGATCCGGCTGAAGAGAGCGCCCTGGCCCCCGAAAATATACGCCACCAGATCGAACTGGAACACCCCGATGAGCCCCCAGTTGACAGCCCCGATGATGGTGAGCAGCAGCGCAAGTTTATCGACCATAGGATTCATGCCTCCTTTTTCTTGTTCGCTTCCATTGTGCCCGGATCCGCGGCGGATTATGCGTCCGGGCGGTTCACCGCGGCGATACGTCCGCCTCGGCTGCTGCGGCGTTTTTGCCGGGACGCGGTCCGCCGGAGCCGAAAAGCAGCGCAAAAACAGCGCCGGCTGAAATACCGGCGCTGTTTCACGTGAAACAGTTGATCGGGGCTTATTCCTCGTCCTCTTCGTCCATCTGCTCCATGAACAGATCGAAAACCGCCTGGGAAACCTCGTCGTCATCCACGGAGACGTACATATCCTCGCCGGTTTCGGGGTCCTTTTCGATCTTCAGGATCAGCACTTCGCCTTCCTCGTCGTCTGTTTCCTCGTCGTCCAGCACCATCAGCACCACGTACAGGTCCCCCTGGTATTCGATGGTGGTCAGGTATTCAAACTGGGTGGTGACGCCGTCCTCGTCGGTCAGCTCGATGATGCCTTCGGGCAGCTCTTCCTCGGGGATGTTGCCGTTGATGTCGTCCGTCATGGTTTTTTCCTCCGTCGTTATTCTGCGCCGCTGCGGCGGGCGCTGTCCAGATACTGCTGCAGGATCACCGCGGCGGCCACCTTATCCACCACGCCCTTGCGGCCGTCCCGGCGCATGCCCCCCTCGATCAGCGCCTGGTGGGCCGATACCGTGGACAGCCGCTCGTCCTGGAATACCACTTGCAGCCCGGCTTCCCGCAGCTTTTCCGCAAAGGCCTGCACCTTTTCCGCCTGAAAGCCGATGCTGCCGTCCATGTTCCGGGGCAGGCCGCAGACCACAAGGTCCGCCTCCGTTTCCCGGCACAGCTGCTGCACGTGCTTCACATCCGGCGTATACCCCACCCGGGTATATACGCTGTGAGGGGTGGCGATCAGGCGGGTCAGATCGCTGACGGCGACGCCGATGCGCCTGTCCCCCACATCCAGGGCCAGTACGCGCCCGCTCATCCGTTCAGCTTGTTTTCCACGTAATAGCGCACCAGCTCCTCCAGGATCTCGTCCCTTTCCAGGCGGCAGATCAGGCTGCGGGCGCCCTGGAAGCTGGTGATATAGGTGGGATCGCCGGTCAGCACGAACCCCACCAGCTGAGTGATGGGATCATAGCCCTTGCCCTGGAGCGCACGGTACACATGGGCCAGGATATCGGACGCCGTTTCTCTGCCCTCCGGCAGGGGCGGCATTTTCATGGTTTCAAATCGTTCGGTCAACGCGCTCCCCCCTTCCTTGATCATTATTATACACCATAACTATTCGGGCCGCAAGGCGAAAAAGCGACGGAAACGGAGGAAATCCTTAAGAATTGTGCATTTTATTCTTCCTGCTGCCCGGCGATGCGGAGCACCCGTGCCGCCCCCCGGAGGCAGACGAACGCCGGGATGGCCGCCATCATCCCCGCCAGCCCGCCGGCGATGCCCCCGAAGGTCAGAAGCAGCAGCACCGCCGCGGGGTGCAGCCCGGTGGCTCCGCCCATCAGCCGGGGCGAAAGAAAGCAGCCCTCGAATTGCTGCACCGCCGCGGTGATCCCCACCGCCCACAGCGCCGTGCCCAGCCCCATGGGCAGGGCGAAAAGCACGATGGGGATGCCGCCGATCAGCGGCCCCACATAGGGGATCCATTCGCACAGGCCCATGATCAGCCCCAGGGCCAGCCAGGCGGGGATACCCGTCAGCAGCAGGCCGAAGGCGGTCAGCGCCCCCACCGCCAGCGCCACCAGCGTCTGCCCCCGGGCGTAGCCCCCCGCTTCCCGGCGCATTTCCTTCAGGGCGGTCAGCGCCTGTCTGCGGTATTTCAGCGGGATCCACAGCGACAGCCGGTAAGCGATCGTTTCCCGGTCCCGCAGCAGATAATAGGCCAGCACCGGGGTCAGAAAAGCCCGGCTCAGCCCCCGCAACCCGGCGGACACGGCGTTCATCAGAAGCGGCATGCTTTCCCCGATCCATCGGGACGCCCGGGACAGCCATTCGTCCGGCCCGTTTTCCCCGAAGCCCAGCAGCCGCGCCCATTCCCAGCGCTGCACCCTGGCCCAGAGCAGCCGCGCCTCGTCCAGCAGCCGGGGGGCCTGGTCGATCAGCAGCATGATCTGGCTGATCAGCGGGGGCGTCAGTAGCGCGATCAGCCCCAGCACCCCCGCCGTCAGGGCGCCCACCGCCCCGAGGGCCGCGCCGCGGGGGGACAGACGCTTTTCCAGCCGCCGGCACAATGGCAGGGCAGCCGCGGCCGCCAGCAGAGACAGCAGCAGCTGTCCCGCCAGCGCGGTCAGTGGCCGGAAGAACAGGCCCAGCAGCACTGCCGCTGCGATCCCGGCGGCCCATTTTCCCCCGCGGCTTATTTTCCGCGGCGCGGGCAGCGCATCCATGGCTCCGGCCTCCTTTATCCGATCCGCCTCCGCCATTGTACGGCCTGGCGTTTCAGCCGCTTCCAGCAGAGCGCTTTCTTCATTTCTTTGTACTTCATCCCGCACAGAAAGCCCGCCATGCCGGCCCAGAGCAGTTTGCTCACCGCGAATCCACCTCCTTCCGGGGAGAAAGAACGGTCACGTGCCCCCCGCCGGCGCCGGGCCGCACCTGATAGGCGGTGGCGTACCAGCGCCCGTCGGTCAGGTCGTCCAGGGGCCCGCCGGAAATCTCCAGGGCGGCCACCCGCAGCGTCTCCCCGTTCATCAGCGCGTCCGTCACGATCCCCAGCCGCGTGCCCTCCGGATCGCTGACCCGGAACAGGCGGTAGTCCGCGTCCCGGGGCAGCCGTCCGGGCTTCCCCGTGGCGATCACCGACAGCCGCCCGATCAGCGCGATCTGATCCCGGCCCAGCCATCGGGGCCCCTGCAGGCCGCCCCGCATCACAATGCCCCGTAGGCTGCGGCCGTCCGCCGTCAGCACGCCGCGCATCACCGTGCCCCCCGTTTTTCCGTTCAGCATCACCGGCAGGCCGATCATTTTCTTCAGCCCCGTCATTTTTCCTCACCCGGCTCTATTGTGCCCTTCGTCTGAAAACCCATGCCGGGAAAAGATTAGGAGACGAATGTTTATAATATGAAAGAAGAGGATCGTAAGGCTTCCGCCGAACGTTTTCTCCGTACTGTTTTCAGAAGGTTCGGAGTTCTGAAAAAAACTGAAAAAACCTTGATTTTTATGAAAAAAACTGTTGACAAGGGGCATCCTGATGTGGTAATCTAATCAGGCGCTCGCGAAGCGGGGGCCCCGAAAGGGGCCGAAGCGAGGGGGGCGCGGGAATCTTGAAAACGATACAGAGTAAAGAGGAAAAACGACAGTTAATTCTGAAATGAGTTTTACTTGAGGATCGT
>JAFZQK010000022.1 GCA_017620455.1 Clostridia bacterium | reverse complement strand
GCAGGGCGGTCATTTTGATGAACCAGGTGGGGCGGGCGTAGTACATGAGGGGCGTATCGCAGCGCCAGCAGAAGGGATATTCATGCTCGAACAGCGCTTTTTTGAGCAGCAGTCCCCGCGCTTTCAGATCCTCCATGATCGGCTTGTCCGCGTCCTTGACGAAGGTGCCGGCCCAGGGCGTATCCTCCACGAACCGGCCCTGGGTGTTCACCAGCTGCACGAAGGGCAGCCCATAATTCCGGCCCACCCGGGCGTCGTCTTCGCCGAAGGCCGGGGCGATATGCACGACCCCTGTGCCGTCCGTCAGCGTCACGTAGCTGTCGCAGGTGACATACCAGGCCTTTTCCCGGGGCGGGTTCTTCAGCGGGAACAGGGGCTCGTATTCCGTGCCCTCCAATTCCTTGCCCGGGAAAGTACGCAGGATGCGGATCTCCTTCCGGTCTTCCTCGCTGAATACGGCGGGGATCAGGGCTTTGGCCATGATGTTCTTCGCGCCGCCCAGCTCAAATTCGCAGTATTCCTCCTTGGCGTTGACGCACAGCGCCACGTTGGAGGGCAGCGTCCAGGGGGTAGTTGTCCAGGCCAGGATGTAGGTAAGCTCCTCCGCGTTCCGGACCTTGAATTTCACGTAAGCGGAAAATTCCTTCACGGCCTTGTACCCCTGGGCCACCTCATGGCTGCTCAGGGCGGTGCCGCAGCGGGGGCAGTAAGGCACGATCTTGTGCCCTTTGTAGATCAATCCCTTGTCCGCAATGGTCTTCAGGCTCCACCAGACGGATTCGATATAGTCGTCGTGATAGGTGACGTAGGGGTGCTCCATATCCACCCAGTACCCCACCCGGTCGCTCATATCCTCCCATTCGTGCAGGTATTTCCACACGGATTCCTTGCACTGCCTGATGAAAGGCTCGATGCCGTATTTTTCGATCTGAGGCTTTCCGTCCAGGCCCAGCTTCTTTTCCACTTCCAGCTCCACCGGCAGCCCGTGGGTATCCCAGCCCGCCTTGCGCAGCACGTTCTTCCCCTTCATGGTCTGGAACCGGGGAATCAGGTCCTTGATGGCGCGGGTCTCCACATGGCCGATATGGGGCTTGCCGTTGGCGGTGGGCGGCCCGTCAAAGAACGTGAAGGTGTCCTTCACGCCCTCCCGGGCGGCGAAGGATTTTTTCACGATGCCGTTTTCCTTCCAGAATTTCAGCACTTCCATTTCCCGGGCGGCGAAATTCATGTCGGTGGTGACTTTTTTGTACATTCCCTTTTTTCTCCCCTTTCATAAAGAAAAGCCCGTCCCAAATCCGATTTGGGACGGACTGATGCTTCTGTCCGCGGTACCACCCAAGTTGGCGCCTGTTTCGCGCCCCCTCGCTTCGCCCTGTATCGCTGGCGCTGCGCCGGCCCTTCGGCCGGAGGCTCCCAGGTGATCCGGCGCCGCGGCCCTCCGCCGGGCTCTCACCTGCCCCGGCTCTCTTCGGAAGGGTGTTCGCGGGCCCGTCCTGTTCATGGCCCGATTGCAGTTATTATAAGGGAACGGCGGCGATTTGTAAAGCCTGAATTTTCAAGCGGCCAGCCTGCCCGCAGGACGCCGGTATTCGCCGGGTCATTTCCCCTTGCAGTATTTTCCCACGTACGCCGCCGCCAGATCGTATTCCTGGGCGGGGAGCTTCAGCACCATGGGGGCGCACCTGGGGGTATGGTACACGTAGATCGCGGCGCTGCCCGGCTTGTATCGGACGCTCACCACGTCCTGCCACAGCATGTGCCTTTCCTGGCTCAGGTGCATGACGCCGCCGTCCTGCTGGGGCACGTTCCGCCTGGGATCGGCGCTCTGCAGCCGCGCCCAGCTCCGGATCCTTCCGGGCTGATGCCAGGTCTGCAGATGGGCGCCCTGGGGATCCAGCACGTACACGTTCACTTCCCGCCCCTGCAGCAGCAGGAACAGGAACACCAATACCAGCCCCGCGGGGATCACCGCGAAGATCAGCCCCGGCAGGCTGCCGTGCCACATGTTCGCCGCCGTCTGGGGATTCACCGCCGTTTCCAGGCCGAAAACCACCACGAACAGCAGCGCCGCCACCGTCGCCAGCGCCAGCGCCGCCCCGCGCCAGATGCGCCCGTCGGACAGGGGCACCGCGGCCACGCTCCAGATATCCCGCTGGCTGGCGGCGGTGGCGCGCTTCCCGCACCCCGGGCACACGTCCCCGGGGCTTTCCATTTTGCACTTTTTGCAGTATGAATAAATCATTTCTCTTTTCCGTTCCCGCCGTTCACTCGTTTTTCAGCTTCGCCATGGGCACGTCCAGTTCGCCCATCATGGTGCGGCTGCGGGTGATGTTCAGCACCAGCGCCACCGCCGCGATGTTGGTAATGAAATTGCTGCCGCCGTAGCTCAAAAACGGCAGGGGGATGCCCGTGATGGGCATGACGCCCACGTTCATGGCGATGTTCTGGAATACGTGGAAAAACAGCATCGCCATTACCCCGATGATGACCAGCCGCCCGAATTTCTCATTTGTGAACCGGGCCAAATAAATCATGCGCAGGATGATGAACAGATAGGCCGCCAGCACCGCCATGCAGCCCACGAAGCCGAAGGATTCCCCCACCACGGTGAAAATAAAGTCCGTGGAGTTTTCCGGCACATACCCCAGCGTGGCCCAGCTTCCGGGCAGGAAGGTGCCCACCCCGGTCAGCTGGCCCGCGCCGATGGCCTGCCGGGCGCGGATGTTCTGGTACGCGGCGCTCTGCTGGTACTTTTCCGGGTCCACGAAGGCCAGGATGCGGGCCAGCTTATAGTCCGTGCTGCCGGAGATCAGAGCGTAGGCGATCACCAGGCCGATGGCGATGATGCCCACGGCGATCAGCCCCACCAGCACCCGCATGTCCACGTCCGCAAAAAACAGCATGACGATGAACATGAACAGGATCACGATGACCGTGCCCGTTTCGCCCTGGGCGAACACCACCAGGCAGGGCACGCCCACGATCAGCATGATGCGGATGAAATCCCTAAATTTGCTCATGGGCTTTTCCACCCGGCTCAGATGCCTGGACAGCATCAGCAGAATGGACAGCTTGGCAAATTCGCTGGGCTGGATGGACCGGCCCAGGATGCTGGATTTCATCCATCCGCGCAGGCCGTTGGACACCTGGCCCGCCAGCAGCGTCACCACCAGCAGCCCCAGCACGCCGTAATAAATCAGCCGGGCGCGGCCCCGGTATACCTCGGTGGGCATGGCCACCACCACGCCCAGCACCACCGGGCTCACCAGCAGGAAAATGCTCTGCCACATGCCCGACCTGGAATTGAGGACCTTGTTCAGCAGCGGCACGTTGGCGCTGGCGTCCACGTCGAAGGTGGCCATGCTGATGCACAGGATGCCGAAGATGGAAAGCAGGTACACGACCACCACCAGCATCCAGTCGAAATGCCCCCTGGAACGCCATCGGGCTTCCGTCATCACGGGCCGTCACCTCCCCGCCTGAAAAACTGCAATACGGCGCTGGGCGCATACCGCTCCATGGGCACGTCCGCCCCCAGCAGCCTGCCGGCGATGCCCTCTATGGCCCTGATAAAACGCATGTCCCCGCACTGCATGGGGGTTTTGTGGGTCAAAAGGGCCTGATAGACCTTTCTGCTTTCCGGGATCACGCCCATCAGCGGCAGATCCAGGGATGCGGCCAGCACATCCGGCGGCGTCATATCCCCTTTTCGCACCAGCTTCGGGCTGACCCGGTTGAATAGGATCACGGGCCGGGGCTCCTCCCGCTGGGTGAGCAGCGCGGAAAGCCGCTCGGCGTCCCGGACGCACACGTCGTCCGGCGTCGCCACGATCACGGGCTCCGCCGCCGCGCCCAGCAGGTTTTTAAGTCCCCTTCCGATCCCCGCCGGGGCGTCCAGGAGCACGATATCGTTCTGCTCCGCCAGCCTGGTCACGATCCGCCCCACGTCCTTCGCCTTCATATCGGACGCGCGCATCATCTGGGGCGCGGCCAGCAGTGTAAGCCCCGGGATGCCGTTTGCATCCACCGCCGCTTTTTCCAGATCGCAGTTTTTCTCCGCCACATCGCCCAGATCGTATACGATCTTATCCTGCAATCCCAGCAGCAAATCCGCGCAGCGCAGGCCCGTGTCGCCGTCCAGCAGCGCCACCTTTTTCCCTTCCCGGGCATAATACTCCGCCAAAGCCGCGGCCAGGGTGCTTTTCCCTACGCCGCCCTTGCCGGACATGATCGAAAAAACGCGTCCCATTTTCCGCTTTCCTTTCCTGTTCTGCGGTCGGTCTTTCCATGGACCGTCAAACGAATGCCCGTTACGCCGCCGGGCCGGCCCGCGCCCCTTTTCAGGGCGCCAGGCTGTTCCCGCCGGGCAGCGTCAGGGTATCGTCCACCTTCGCTTTTTCATCCAGATAGAATTCGATAAAGTCCCGGGCGGCCCGGGTGGTGAACGCGCCGGACAGGCCGTTGGGAATGAAGCTGACGATGGCGATTTCCGGCTTGGCGTTGGGGCACATGGCCACGAACCAGCCGTTGTTCTCCAGGTCCAGCCGGATCTTGCCGATGGTCACCTGGGACGTTCCCGTTTTTCCGTACATGACCTCCTTGGGCGTGTACTTCCAATCCTTGAACTGGGCCGCGGCGGTACCGGTTTCGTCGACCACGCCCTCCAGCCCCCGCAGGATATACTGCATGTACGGCTTGGCGCTTTCCAGGACGTTGAACTGGGTGGCGGTGCGCTGGGAGAGGATCTCGCCCTCCGGGGAAATGATGGAATCCACGATGTTGGGGTTATACACGATGGCGTCGTTGGTGACGGACCCGATATAGCGCACCACGGTGATGGGCGTCAGCAGGGTGATGGACTGACCCACGCCCATCTGGATCTCCTGGCTGCCGCCCCATTTGATGGTGTTCAGGTACGTCCACAGATCGCGCATCAGCGCGGCCTGCAACACCATCGTTCGGGTCATGTTCAATTCCGTCATGAAGATGGGGCGGGCGTTCACCACCCAGTCGTCGGAAGAGGTGTTGATGGCCATGTCCATCAGCAGCTTGATGCACCGGTCCAGCCGGGCGTTGTCGTATTCGATGCCGTAGCTTGCGCCGTAGTTGATCAGGTGCTTCTTGATGGCCGCGGCCACGATGGCGGGGGTATCCGTCATCTGCTCGGAAATGCTGACGGTCTGATCGTACAGGTTGGTCTGGTTCCCCACCACGGGGCGCAGTTCGCCCGGCAGGTCGATGCCCGTTTTGCTGGTGAGGCCCATCTGCGCCGCGTATTTGTACAGCCGCTCCTCCGAGGGGAACTGATCGTACAGGCGGGACGCGCAGGTGTAGAAGAAATAGTTGCAGGAATTCGTCAGCCCCTCCACGATGGTCTGGTCCTTATGGGTGGAAGGCTTGCTGGTCCAGCATTTGGGCGCGTCCTCGCGGTTGTTGGTGTACTGCATGAAGCGGCCGCCGTCGTCGATCATTTCAAAGGGGGTCAGCACGCCGTTGGTCAGGGCCGCCAGGCCCGTGACCATCTTGAAAATGGAGCCTGGCTCGGCGCGGGTCTGGATGGCGTAGTTCATCAGCAGCCCGCGTTCGTCCTGCACGATCTGCAGCGCCGGGTCCCCGCCCTTCACCATGGCGTTCAGATCGTAGTTGGGGTACTGGGCCAGGGCCAGGATGTTACCGGCGTTGCCCTCCCGGAGGTCCATCACGATCAGCACGCCGGTGGTGGCCAGGCGGATGGGGAATTCTTCCCAGTCCCGGCTGCCCACCTTGTCCTTGTTGGTTTCCAGCCAGCTGGGATCCCGCATGCGCTTTTCCTGCTCGTTGCGGGTGCGCTCCACGTTGGCTGCGATGGCCCGTTCCGCCACGGCCTGGTACTGGGAATTGATGGTGAGCTTCACGGTGTTGCCGTTCTGGGGCGCTTTTTCGGAAAGCACCCGGGTCACCTTGCCGTCCGGGGTCACCTCCACCACCCGGCTGCCCTGCCGGTCCTTGATGTTGGCGGTGAGCCAGCTTTCCATGCTGGCCTCGATGCCGTCCTGGCCGATGTAATCGTTCATGGCGTAGCCGGCGGGCTTCAGATCGCTGTAATAATAATCCGCGTTCTGGATCTTGCCCGTATATCCGATGACCGTGGCGGCCAGGGAGCCGTTGGGATACACCCGCTTGTCCCCCATCGTCACCCCCACCCAGGGCATGCTCATGCTGCGCCCTTCGATCTCGCTGACGGTTTCATAGCTCACGTCCTCGGCGATGGCCACGGGCAGGGAGTTGAAGGCGTTATCCTGCATGGTGGTGTTGATGGCGATGACCTTGAGCACCGTATCCTCGGTCACCGGCACGGAGGACACCGCCTTGTTCCGGTTGGGCGATACGGCGTCGGGCACCACGGAGTTGCCGTCCGCGTCCACCTGGAACAGGTAAGTCCCGTCCTCCAGCGCGGTAAAGCCGAAACGCTGGCGCAGGCGCTTGAAGCACTTTTCCGGCGTATCCAGGGTGGAGGCCGTGAGATAATTATTGGAATAGAAGTATTCTTTGCGCTTGTTGTAGGCGCTTTCCGAAATGCCGTCGCCGAAATTGAATTCCCATTCGCCAGTCTCCGCATTGCGGATCAGGGGGGACGTTACGGTGATCTGGCCCCCGTGGCTTTCCACGATCTCGATGGCCTCCAGCAGCTGGGCGGTGGGATAATCCCAATCGCTGTTATCCCGGTAGAAGGTGACGTTGTACGCCTTTTCGGATTTGGCCAGCACCACGGAATTGATGTCCGTGATCATTCCGCGGCTGCCCCGGATGGCGATGGATTTGATGCTCTGGTTGCTGGCGGTCTCGGCATATTCCTGGCCGGACACCACCTGCAGATCGTACAGATTGAGGATGAGCACGCCGAAGGCCAGCATCACCACGCCGGTAAAAAGCAGGAACCGGGTGTTGAGCTGCTGATTCTTTTTCTTTTTTCTGCGGTTTCTTTTGAATTCGTCCTTCACGGCGCCTCACCTCCCTTCGCGCGCCTGCGGGGCGTATACATGCGCAGCACGTACCGGACCGGCACCATGATCAGCGCCGCGATCCCGGCGGTATACAGCGCGGCGCCCAGCGCCCGCGCCGCATGGGACGCGGTGATATCCTCCCCGATCAGGTACATATACGTGCACAAAGCGATATTCATGATCAGATCCATCAGCACCGCGCACAGGGGGATGCGCAGATGGGCGGGCAGGTCGCCTTCCCGCCGATGGGAAAACAGCCTCCGCCACCAGCGGTCCCTTCCGCCCCGCTGCTGCTGACGGGCGCGGCGGTTGTCGTTGATGACGCGCTGCCGCTCCAGCTGCCTGTCGCTCATGTCCGCGAAGGCCTGGGCGCACAGCATGGTGATCACCGGATATGCGATCACATAGAAGCCCGGCACGTTGGACAGCTTCAGCATGCTTTCCATCAGCATGGCGACCACGCAGGAAGCGCAGAAGGCGTATTTCTTCCCGCAGGACACCACGATCACGGCCAGCATGGCGAACAGCACGCTGCCGCAAATGCCGCCGATTTTCAGGTACTGCATCACGCACGCCTGCACCAGATAAGCCAGCAGGGAAAGCGCCAGCACCTTCAGGGCTCTCCTCAGCGCTTTCACTCGTCATCCTCCAGTTTCATGGCGCCGGGGTCCGGCGTGGGCACCGGCGAAGGCTCCGGGGTAAAGGTGGGCCGCGCCGTGGGGGTGGGCGTAACGTACTCCTTGTCCGCCGGACGGTATTCCAGATTCGGCGGCGGCTCCGTCCCCGCGGGGGCCGCGGAGGGGGCCGGCGTTGGGGTGGGCGCATCCTGCGGCGCGGACGTGGCGGCGTCCTCCGGGGTCCCGGTGGACGAGGGCGCATCCGTAGCGCTGAAAATAAAATCGCTCACGCCGCCGGTCTCCCATTCCGGGATGGGCCGCGCCGTGGCCAGCGGCTCCAGGACGATCTCCTGAGAGGCGTTGACCCGCGCCTGGGCCGCCTCGGCATAGGTGGGCCGGTAGCGGTACACCGTCACGTACTCCAGGTGCTGGAAATCCACCACGGGCTCCAGCACCACGTAGGATTTGTTGTCGTCCATGCCCCGGGTGCTTTCCCGGATGTACCCGATGGGGATGCCCTTGGGAAATTCCAGGCCCACGCCGGAGGTGACCACCACGTCTCCGGGCCGGGGCAGGGAAGAATCCGGCAGATAGTACATGCGGCACATGGGCTTCCCGTCGGTCCCCAGGGTGCCCTTTACACTGCCCTGATCCCGGCTGGACTGCACGAGGCCCGCCACGGTGCAGTCGCTGTTGATGATGCAGCGCACCTGGCATTTATAGTCCTTCACGTCGTAGGTGACGCCCACCAGGCCGCCCTGGGCCACCACGGCCATGTATTCCGTCACGCCGTTCTTGCTGCCCACGTCCAGGGTCAGGGTGGAAAAATAATTGCTGGTGTCCGTGCCGATCACCGTGGCCGCCAGGGGATTCATGCTGCGGTTGCGCTCCTGCTCGTCCAGCAGGTCGTAAAGGGATTGATTGGTGCGGCGCAGCTCCTCGTTCACCGCCACTTCCGTGGCCATTTCGTCCAGCTTGATCAGCAGCTGATCGTATTCATATTCCAGATTGCCGCGGATCTTCAGCGTCCGCAGGTATTCCACCACCCGGTCCGTGACCCCGGAAAACAGGCGCTGCACCGGGGTGAACGCCGCCGTGACCGCTTTCTTGGGCAGCTGCAGGATGGGCATGTCCACAAAATTGGATACCACCGTCATGGCCACCATGATGAACAGCACCGAGCAGACTACAATGATGATCAGATTGCGCAGGAAGCCTTCCTGGCTGTCTCCCCTGCCGTTCTTTTTCTTTTTTCCCTTGCGGTTTTTATTGCCGGCCGGCTCCGCGGGACGCTCCCGGCGCCTTTGAGCGGCGCTTTCCACCCGTTTTGCCTCCCGGCTCCAGGCTTCGTCGGCCGTCCTTTCGTCGGTGCGGCTCTCCCCGGCGCTTTCCCTGCCCTGCCGCGGCGGTTCCGGGGCGGGCTTTTCCTCCCGGGAGGCGCTTTCGGCCTGGCTGTCCGCGTTTTCCCGCTTCCCGGCGTCCGCTTCCCGGACGGCTTCCTGCGTCAGGTCGTCCTCCTGCTTTCCGGCGCTGCTTTCCATTTCCAGGGCCCAGAGCGGCTTGCGTTCCTCCACGCCAAAATCGTCCTGTCCGCCTTGGGCGCGCAGGCTTTCGCTTTCGGAGAATTCCCGCTGTTCACGTCTCGCCATGCCGTTTTACTCCTCGCCTTCCTCCCGAAGGAAGCTGGATTTTCCGATCCGGTGCAGCAGTTCGATGTTGTCCGCCAGATGGCCGGCGCCCAGCGCGGCGCAGCCCATGGGATCCCGGGCCAGCAGCACGGGCATATCCAGCTCGGACGCGATGAACTGATCCAGCCCGAAAAGCTGGGATGCGCCGCCCGTCAGATGAATGCCGGATTTCATCACGTCCCCTGCCAGCTCCGGCGGCGTCCTTTCCAGCACGTTCTGGATGGCCCCCAGGATCGCCTGGCAGGTGCCCTTGAGGGCCTCGTACACGGCGGCGGAGGAGATTTCCGCCGTCTGGGGCAGATTGGTGATCATATCCCGGCCCCGCACCAGCACCCGGCGCTCCTCCTTGAGCGGCAGGGCGCTTCCCAGGGCGATCTTCACATCCTCCGCGGTGCGATCGCCGATGAGCATGTTGAATTCCCTTTTCACGTAAGCGATGATGCTCTCGTCCATTTTCACCCCGCCGATGCGGATGGAACGGGACACCACGATGCCCCCCAGGCTGATCACCGCGGCTTCGGTGGTGCCGCCGCCGATATCCACCACCATGCTGCCCGTGGGCTCAAACACGGGAAGTCCGCTGCCGATGGCCGCCGCGAAGGGCTTTTCCACCAGATGCAATTGCCCCTGGCGGACGCCCGCGTACACCGCCGCCTTGCGCACGGCCCGGCGCTCGATGGGCGACACCCGGCAGGGAATGGTCATAATGGCCCGGGGCTTCACCAGCCGGGAAGCGCCGATGGCCTTTCTTACAAAATACTGCAGCATATACTGGGTCATATCGAAATCCCGGATCATGCCGTCCGACAGGGGGCGAACGCTGGTCACGTCCGCCGCGGTCCTGCCCAGCAGCGCCCAGGCTTCCTCCCCGATGGCGCGCACGGCGTGCCGCCCCGTGCGGTCCACCACCAGCAGGGAAGGCTCGTCGATCACGATGCCCTTTCTCCGCACGTATACCTGCGTATTGGCTGTGCCCAGATCAATGCCGATATCCGGCGCAATGATGGCCATGTATCTTCATCCGTCCATTCTGTTGTTTTCTTATAAAACAGGCACGCCTGCGGCAGTGAGCATGTCCCTTACCAGCGCCATGGGCAGGCCGATCACGTTGGAATAGCTGCCCTCGATGCGGCGCACGAACATGCCGCCCTTCCCCTGCAGGGCGTAGGCTCCGGCCTTGTCCATGGGCTCCGCCGACGCCGCGTACCGGTCGATCTCCTCCGGCGTCAGCGTCACGAACTGCACCCGCGATTCGTCGAAGCGCACGTCCTCGCCCCGGGGGGAGATCACGCACACCCCGGTATACACCGTGTGCCACGCACCGGACAGCGCGGCGATCATCCGCTTGGCGTCCGCATGGTCCTTCGGCTTGCCCAGCACCTGCCCGTCCAGATACACCACCGTATCCGCGCCCAGCACGATGCGCCCGGGATGGGCGTCCGCCGCGGCCCGGGCCTTTCGCCGGGCGTTTTCCATCACCAGCGCCCGGGGATCGCCCTTGGTGATTTCCTCCGCTTCCGCGGTGATCACCTCGAAAGGGATGCCCGTATAGCCCATCAGCTCTTTTCGCCTCGGCGAAGAGGACGCCAGGATCAACGCTTCCTGCATGTGCCTTGTTCCTTTCCTGTTCCGCGCATTTTTGCGTACACAAAAAACGCGCCTCTTATTATAGCATAATTCAGGGGCGCAAGTACAGCCTTTTTGAAACAAATTGAAATAATTTTGTAAACTCTCTATGAATCCGTAATTTCTCAACCGTTTCCGTAACAGATCTCCACGGTGCAGTTCTCCAATTCCAGGAATTGACCGGGCACGAGATCCACCAGCCAGCCGTTTTCGGCAAAGCTTTCGTCCGGATCCGTCAGGATCACGGTTTCACTCTCCGCAAAGCCGTCGGGATCGCAAAACAGGGTGAAAACCCTCACCCGGCTTTCTTCCGCACCCGGCAGCGGACGAACGAGGTAAGAGAAATAATTGGAATAATCCGGCAGCTGCAATTCGCAGAAGAACCGGCCGGAACCGGAGAAAATCACGGTTTCCGTATACATATCCGCGGGATGCCGGGGCAGGATCACAGGCAGACTATCTTCCGAAGCCGGGGTCAGAACGGCGTCTCCCGTCAGGGTGATGTCCATACCCGGCACGAGATACACGGAATAGTGCGCTGCGCCGGAAGATGGGGAGGCGGTGATTTCATCCACGATCTCGTCCATGGTCGCGACGTAATGCGCTTCCGCGCCCGCTTCCACCGTCAGCAGCCACAGCCCCTCGTCCGCTTCTTGGACCGTCCATTCCCCGGCGCCTTTTTTCTCCGTCGCCGCGGGATACAGCGCGGTAATGATCCTTACGCCCGTTTTCTCAATAAAGAAGTTAGGCTCAAACAGCTTCCGCGCCTGATACCAGTCCTCTCCCTCGCCGATGATCTCGCACAGGCCGGATTCCGCTTCCCAAGGCGCGCATTCATCCTCGTTTTCCCGATCCAGGAGCGTAAAGCCCTCGTCTTCGCTCGCCGTCAGCAGGCCGTATGCGATCCGCGGCGGCCGGTGCCGGTCCGCCCGTTCCTCCGTGGCCCGGATCAGCCCCTTATCCACCAGCCGGGAACAGGTCAGCCCCGTTTCCGGATCGTCGAAAACGACGTGATACAGCCCGTTGTATTCCCCTGCGATCACCAGGGACGCGCCTTGGGGCAGAAACGGGCCGGTTTTCCCGAGTTCCAGATCCTCCAGGACGGTCCCCTTCACGGCTCGCCCCACGATCTCCCAGGGCTGGACGAAAATCTGCACGTCCTCCCGGCGCACAAAGCCCATGGGACCTGTGTCGTCTTCCCCCGTGATCCCGCCGCAGCAGCAGACCCTGTAGCCGCCGTCCGGGGAGCAGCCTTCGACGTTTACGCCGGACCCGGCATAGTAAAACCCCACCGGGGTTTCCATGTTTTCATCCGCGTACACCGTCACCCTGTCGCCGCCGTCCGCGGGGATCAGGAAAGCGCCTTCGGCATAGATTTCTTCGTTCTCCAGTTCCTCCGCGGGAACGAAGCCGCAGCGGTCCTTTTCATTCGTGGTCACGTACCGCCAGCCGTTTCCCATGTCCGCCAGCAGGTAAACGCTTCCCCGGGCAGTGCCCGAAACGTCGGCGGACGCGTCCGGCGCCGTCCGCAGATCAGCGCCTTGCTTCTTCTTCACATCCGCCGAAAAGAGCAATTCCGGCGCGCCGTAATTCCGGTTTTTCCGCATCAGCCGGTCCGCGGGCAGGTATCCCGCCACGTCTTCCACGGCAACCAAAGCAAAGCCGTTCCCCATATCGGCGTCCAGCACGGTCACGGGCGTGCCCCCGTAGATCAGGCAGACGGAATCGCTTTCCGCCTCCGGCTTCTGCTTCAGCGCGATCCTTTCCGTCAGGTCCGCGCACACCGCCACCGCCTCATAGGTTTCCAGGGGTTCTCCCTGCGCCGCGGAAAGCAGCGCCAGCATCATCAGCGCGGCCAATGCCGCACACAGCAGCCTTCTCATTCTTTCTTCCTCCGCTTCTGTGTTCTGTTCATTCATTAAGACGGATCAGAGGCGTATATTGTTGCATCGCGGCAGGATCAATTTGTTTTTCAGCAGAAAAGAGGAAGAACCGTTCTTCGCTCTTCAAAGAACAGTTCTCCCCCTCTGGCCGTTACTCCTTGGCGGCGTGCATGGCGCGCATGGCGTTGAGGATGGCGAGGAAGCAAACGCCCACGTCCGCGAACACGGCGGCCCACAGGGGCGCCGCGTGCAATACGCCCAGGATCATCACCAGCGCCTTTACGCCCAGGGAGAAAACGACGTTCTGCCGCACGATGGCAAGGGTCTTGCGGGCGATGCGGATGGCCTTGCCCAGCTTCCGGGGATCGTCGTCCATCAGCACCACGTCCGCCGCTTCGATGGCCGCGTCGCTGCCCAGGGCGCCCATGGCGACGCCCACGTCCGCCCGGGCCAGCACCGGCGCATCGTTGATCCCGTCGCCCACGAACAGGAGCGCGCCGCCTGCCGGCTTTTCCGCCATCAGCTTTTCCACTTCCGCCACCTTGCCGTCCGGCAGCAGCTGGGCGCGCATTTCATCCACGCCCACTTCCGTCGCAACGGCCTGCGCGGCGGAGAGGGCGTCGCCGGTGAGCATCACGGTTTTCCGGACGCCCAGGGCTTTCAGCGCCGCCAGGCCTTCCTTCGCCCCGTCCTTCACCTGATCGGAGATCACGATATGGCCCAGGTATTCCCCGTCCGCCGCCACGTGCACGATGGTGCCGCTTCGATGGCAGGCTTTGGGCTGGATCCCCTCGCTTTCCATGAGCTTTTCATTGCCCGCCAGCACGCGCCTGCCGTTCACATTGGCCCGCACGCCCCGGCCGGAAATCTCCTCCACGTCGGATACCGCGGCGCTCTCCGCCCCGTCCTTGCACTTTTCACGCAGGGACTGGGCGATGGGATGGGTGCTGAACCGCTCCGCCGAGGCGGCCAGCAGCAGGATTTCTTCCTCGTCCGCGCTGCCCTTGCCGTGCACCGCCGTTACGGTGAACACGCCCCGGGTGAGGGTGCCGGTCTTGTCGAACACCGCGGTGTCCGCCTTCGCTAAGGTCTCCAGATATCCCGCGCCCTTGATCAGGATGCCTTTGCGGGACGCGCCGCCAATGCCGCTGAAAAAGGTCAGCGGCACGGAGATCACCAGCGCGCAGGGGCAGGAGATCACCAGGAAGGTCAGCGCAGAGGTGATCCATTCGCTCCATTTCCCCCCGAAGAACACCGGCGGGATCACCGCCAGCAGCACCGCCAGCCCCACCACCGCCGGGGTATATATCCGGGCGAAGCGAGTAATGAATCTGTCCGCTTTGGATTTCGTTTCATTGGCGTGCTCCACCATTTCCAGGATCCTGGCCACGGTGGAATCGCCGTAGGGATGCGTCACCTGCACCCGCAGCACACCCTGCCGGTTCACGCAGCCGCTGATCACCTGATCCCCGGGCCGCACGGTGCGGGGCACGCTTTCGCCGGTGAGAGCCACCGTATCCAGGGAGGATTCCCCTTCCAGCACCACGCCGTCCAGGGGGACCTTCTCCCCGGGCCGCACCAGGATGATTTCCCCGGGGGCCACTTCCTCCGGGCTGACGGTCACGACGGCGCCGTCCCTTTCCGCGTTGGCGCTGTCAGGCCTGATGTCCATCAGCTCCGCGATGGATTCCCGGCTGCGGTCCACGGCGTAATCCTGAAACAATTCGCCGATCTGATACAGCAGCATCACCGCCACGCCCTCGGCAAAATCCCCCAGGCAGAACGCGCCCACCGACGCCGCCGTCATCAGAAACATTTCGTCCAGCGCATGTCCGTGCAGCAGATTGCGCACGGCTTCGATCACCACGCTGTACCCCACCGTCAGGAAGGAAAGCACAAACAGCGCGATCCTGACCCCTTCTTCAAGCGGCAGCAGCAGCCCCAGCGCCAGCAGCACCGCGGAAACCCCGATGCGGATCAGGATAATCTTCCTGTTTTCTTTCCCGCCGTGGCCGTGTTCATGGCCGTGCTCGTGGCTGTGTTCATGGCCGTTCTCGTGGCTGTGTTCATGGCCGTTCTCGTGATCATGTCCGCAATGATTGCAGCTCATGCGTTTTTCCTCCGTCTATATCATTCTTCCGTCAGGTGTTCGATGCCCATGCCGATGATGGTGCGCACGTGATCGTCGTCCAAGGAATAATAAATCGTCTTCCCATCCCGCCGGAATTTCACCAGCTGGCTCTGCTTGAGCACCCGCAGCTGATGGGAAATGGCGGACTGGGTCATGCCCAGCAGCGCCGCGATATCGCACACGCACATTTCCGCTTCAAACAGCGCGTACAGGATCTTGATCCGGGTGCTGTCTCCGAACACCTTGTACAATTCCGACAGCCGGTAAAACATTTCCTCATCCGGCATGCTCCCGTTCAGTTCCGTTACCAGCGCCCGGTTCACGGTTTCTTCCTCCCGGGGCGTTTCCGGAAACCCTTCCATTGCTTTCACCCTCTCATTTGAACATCTGTTCATATGTTATTATATTCACTCCTGTCCTGTCTGTCAACGGTTAAATTCGGCAATATTTCCGCCATTTTTGACCGGAGAAAGGGCGGTTCCGCCTTTTTCAGGCAAAAAGCAGGCAAAAAATTTTGGTTTTTTCCGTTTCAGGGGTGGCGTCGAAGGCAAGAATATGGTAAAATGCAATGTGGCGTGAAGTGCGCCCATTGGAGGAAACTGTTTATGAACCGACTGGAAAAGACGCTGGCCCTGACCGGGATCGGCGCCGGGGACGGCATCCTGATCCACAAGCCGTCCAATATTTTCTATCTGAGTGGCTTCACGGGCGAAGGCCTGCTGGCCGCCGGAAACGGCTTTCAGGCCATTATCACCGATTTCCGCTATACCGAGCAGGCGGAGCGTCAGGCCCCCGGGTTTCAGGTATTGATGGTGGAAAAGGGCGTAAGCCACGCCGCCCTGGCCGCCCGGCTGTTTTCGGACCGCGGTGTGCAAAACGTCCTGTACGAAGACGACAAGGTGACGGTCCGCGCGTTCCGGCGCATGGAAAAGGATATGCCGGGCATCTCCTTCGCTCCCCTGGACGGCGCGCCGGAAAACGCCCGCCGGATCAAGGAAGAAAAAGAGCTCCGTCTGATCGAAGCGGCCTGCGATATTTCCTGCCGCGCCTTTGAGCAGATCCTTTCGAAGATCCGCCCGGGCATGACGGAAAAGCAATTGCAGATCCTGCTGGATTACGCCATGCTGGATCTGGGCGCCGACGGCCTGGCCTTCGATACTATCGTGGCCTCCGGGGTCAACGGCTCCCTCCCCCACGCCATCCCCAGCGAAAAGAAGCTGGAAGCCGGCGAGATGATCACATTGGATTTCGGGGCAAAAAAGGGCGGCTACTGCGCGGACATGACCCGCACCGTCGCGCTGGGCAAGCCCAGCGAGGACATGCGCCGGATCTACGATACGGTGCTGCTGGCCCAGGAGACCTGCGAAGGCATGCTGGCCCCCGGGCGCAAATGCAGCGGGATCGACGCCGAAGCCCGGCGCATCATCGACGGCGCGGGCTTCGCGGGGCGGTTCGGCCACGGCCTGGGCCACGGCGTGGGCATCGACATCCATGAAGAGCCCCGGCTGTCCCCGATGTGCGACGATCTGCTGGAACCGGGCCACGTGGTCACCGTGGAGCCCGGTATCTACGTGCCCGGCCTGGGCGGCGTGCGCATCGAAAACACCTGCGCCGTAACGCCGGACGGCGGGCGCACCCTGGTACATGCACAAAAGGCGCTTTTGATCCTGTGATCGGGCCCTTATTGCAAATACACCAACAACGGAAAATGGAGGAAAAAACAATGATTACTGCTGGCGATTTCAAAAAGGGTATCACCATCGAATGGGACGGCGGCGTGTGGAACATCGTGGATTTCCAGCACGTGAAGCCCGGCAAGGGCGCCGCGTTCGTGCGCACCAAGATCAAAAACGTCATGACCGGCGCCGTGATCGAGCGCACCTTCAACCCCACCGACAAAATGCCCCGTGCCATCATCGAAACCAAGGAAATGCAGTACCTGTACAACGACGGCGATCTGTACTACTTCATGGATCCCGAAACCTACGAGCAGATGCCCCTGGGCAAGGACGCGGTGGAAGACGCCATCAAGTACGTCAAGGAAAACATGAACGTCACCATCCGCTATTTCAAGGGCCAGGCCTTCTCCGTAGAAGCCCCCAACTTCGTGGAGCTGGAGATCACCAAGACCGAGCCGGGCTTCAAGGGCGACACCGCCACCAATAACTTCAAGCCCGCCACCACCGAAACCGGCCTGGAGATCCAGGTGCCCCTGTTCATCAACATCGGCGACATGATCAAGATCGACACCCGCACGGGCGAATACCTGTCCCGCGCGTAACGGATCAAGGAGGAAAAATGAGCAACCTGTCTGACCGCGTTTCCTATGTAAAGGGCCTGGCCGAAGGATTGAAGCTGGACACCGACAAGAACGAAGGCAAGCTGATCGAAAAGATCCTGGAGCTGCTGACCGAGCTGACACAGGAGGTGGAATCCCTTCGGCAGGATCACGAAGACCTGAACGAATACATGGAATCCATCGACAGCGACCTGAGCGATCTGGAAGACGCCTTCTACGGAGATGAGGACGAAGAGGACGAGGACGGCAGCGGGGACGACAGCAACGAGGTGGAATACACCTGCCCCCACTGCGGCGAGGAAATGACCTTTGAGGCGGATTCCTTCGATTTTGACGAGGATTACCTCTGCCCCAACTGCCATCAGCCCCTCTTCCCCGAAACGCCGGACGAGGAATGATCCCGTAAAGCATCCTGCGGCATTGTGAATTCAGTGCCGCAGTTTTATTATTCAGAAAGGAAGAGCGTTTATGAAGAAATTCAAATGGGCAGTGCTGGCCGTCAGCCTCGTCCTGATCGTCTTCGGATTGAGCGGGCTGATCGCCGGCCTGGCCAGAACCTCCGAAAAAAGCTATCTTTTGTCCAAAGAACAGTATGAAGAAAACAGAGAAAAGCTGAATTATTACACCGCCGTTCAGCTCTGCATCAGTTTTATACAGGGAAATCATCCCGAAGAAGCCGCGAAATATAAGCAGCAATATCCTGAAATCGATCAGAAGATCAAGTATTTTTCCGCTTCTCCCGAGAAGGAGGCGGAGCTGAGCGAACTGATCGAATCCTTCCGGAAAATCAGGAATGAGGAGAGCAACCGGATGCGATCCATCGAACGCAGCGGGAGGGACGCCGTCACCAACGGCGCGGTCATCCTGACCGTCGGCGTGCTGCTCCTCGTTGTTTTCTTTATCATGGTCGCCCGCAATTACAAAATGAATCCGACGGTGATGGAACAGGAAAAGCGTTCCTGAATTGCGTAAAAATGAACCGGCCCGCGGCGTTTTTAACCGCATGCGGGCCGGGTTGTTTTACCACGCTTTTTCCACCGTGACGCCGTCGAAATAATACGCGACGATCTCCTGCGCCGTTTTTCCTTCCTCCGCCATGCCGTAAGCGCCCCACTGGGGCATGCCCACCCCGTGGCCGTAGCCTTTGCCGGAAAAAATCACCTGGTCCTCCGTAACCTTTATGTCCGTAAGCAGCGTGGACCGCATTTTCGTGGACCCCAGCGCCAGCCGCATTTCCGGGGCGTTCACGCTCCGGCCGTTGATCAGCAGCGTCACCGCCCGGCCGCTCTCCCCCGTTTCTCCGGTCTGAACGGTCTGCACCTCCCCGATGCCGTCGGCCCCCGCCTGCAGCGCCGCCGCGGCGATTTCCTGCTTTGAAAACGCCGCCTGCCACGCTTTGGCGCTGTCCGGCGCTTTTTCGCTTTCCCGGCCTTCGGTCGCTTTGGTGTATCCGGGCTCGTCCTTTTCATAGTTCAGCCCCGGCTTGGCCTTTTCCGTCATGCCCCCGGAATGGGCGTGGAACCAGGCGTAGGGCAGCTCCCCGCGGTACGCCAGCACCAGTCCCCGCGTTTCCCACACCGCCTGTTCGATCCGATCGTTGACCCCGGTCATATCGTACGCCTGGGCCTCCTCAATGTCCGTGGAAATGTCGGCGCCCATATATTTGCTTTCCTTTTCGGAACAGAATTTCAGCACGAACGTCCGCGCCAGGATCGCCTGGGCCTTCAGCGCCTCCAGGGGCCAGTCGTTCTTCATTTCGCCGGCCAGGACGCCCCGCAGATAGCTTTCGATGTCCATTTTCCGGTTCTCTTCCGCGTCCGCGTCCCACACCCGCAGCACCGGCACGCCCGCATCGTTCAGCTTCAGCTTTTCCGGCAGCCGGATCTTCGATTGACTTTTTGGCGTTTCTTCCTGATTTCCCGCCGCTTTCTCCCCGCATCCGCTCAGCAGCACCCCCGCCGCCAGGATGCACGCGGCGATCCTCGCCCGCTTTTTCACCGTGCCCCGCCTCCTTTTTCTCCTATCTTTCCTTGGGCTCCCGCAGCGCATGCCGGAAAAAGCTGACAAAAAAGAAGGCTCCGGACGGGAGCCTTCTTCGTGCATTTGAAAATTTTACAGACCAAGCTTCACCTTGGTGGCGGGGCCTACGATGCCGTCGGCCTTGAGGCCGTTGTCCTTCTGGTACTTCTTCACCGCTTCTTCGGTGGACGCGCCGAACTTGCCGTCCACTTCGCCGGTGTAGTACCCCAGGGTCTTGAGCTTCTCCTGCAGGGTCTTCACGCTGTCGCCCTTGCTGCCGCGGCGCAGCTTCGCAGCGGCGATGGAGCTGGGGGTGATGCCCAGGGACAGAAGCGTATCCTTGCCGGCCACGCCGTCAGGATTCAAGCCCTTGCTCAGCTGGTACTGCTTCACGGCCACTTCGGTGGAAGCGCCGTACTTGCCGTCCACTTCGTCGGAGTAGAAGCCGGCATCCTTCAGCTTCTGCTGCAGAGTCTTGACGCAGTTGCCCTTGCTGCCGCGCTTCATGGTGTCGGGGATCTTGGTATCGGTATACGTTTCCGGCGTGGTATCCACGGGCAGCACCACCGGCGCGTCGTTGAAATTGATCTTGAGGGCCACGAAGGTATCGGTGCCCACCACGCCGTCGGGATTCAGCCCGTTGTCCAGCTGGAACGTGCTGACGGCCACGGAGGTGGCGGGGCCGAATTTGCCGTCGATGGGGCCGGGATCATAGCCCAGCTCCTTCAGCCGCTGCTGCAGCTTGACCACCTGGGATCCGCGGCTGCCGCGGCTGAGCTTCCGGGTGCTGGCGCCCACGGAGCTGTTCCCATCGATGACCACCTTCTGCTCCGCCGCATCGGCGCTCAGGCTCCACAGCACCTGCCAGGTGGACTGGCCGATGACGCCGTCCTGCTTGAGGCCGTAATCCTTCTGCAGATCCTTGACCGCCTTCTTGGTCTTGGGCCCGAAGATGCCGTCCGCATTCCCCTGCAGATAGCCGGCGGCCTTCAGCTTCATCTGGGCGTTGGCCACGTCCTGGCCGGTGGCGCCTTCCTTCAGAGTCTGGCCCACATAGGGATCGAAAATCTGATCGAAGGGATCCTGCTTGGCGTTTTCGGCGTCCACGGCGGCCTGGTCCTCAGCATCCACGGTGGTGGTCCACAGGTAGCGCCGCACGGCGGAGTTGAAGGAGCCGGTGACGTCCAGGCCTTTGTCCTTCTGGAACACGGAAACCGCGGCCGCGGTAGCGGCGTCGTAGGTGCCCAGGGTCACATTCGACAGGGACAGATAATTCAGCTGGTTCAGCCGCTGCTGCAGGATGGCCACGTCGTAGCCCCGGGTGCCGGAATACATATTGCGGGAGGGGATGCCGCCGTTCAGGATCTTGGCGTTGCCGGCCAGCAGGGCGTTCTGGGTCTCATAGCCCGCCACGCCGTCCGGGGTCAGGCCTTCGGATTCCTGGAAGGATTTCAGCGCTTCCAGCACTTCCACGCCGAAAATGCCGTCCACTTTGCCGGCGTAATAATAATACCATTTCAAGGCGCGCTGCAGATCCTTCACCGCTTCGCCGCTCTGCCCGTAGGTGATGGGCACGGTTTCGGTGACGGGATCCACATCGGATTTCTTGGTGATGTTGGCCGGATCGTCGTACAGCTTCGCCAGAGTCCTGGGGCCGATCTTGCCGTCGGCGTCCAGGCCGTTGCGGCGCTGGAAGCTGCGCACGGCCTCCTGCATATCATAGCTGAACTTGCCGTCCAGCAGGCCCTTGTAATAGCCGTATTCCTTCAGCAGCTGCTGCGCCGCCATCACGTCGGAGCCGGAGGAGCCCAGGATCATGCTGCCGTTGGGAGACAGGCCCTTGCTGTCGTCCGACGGGGCGGTGGTGCCTTCGTTCTTCTTGAGGGCGGAGCCGTCCGTCAGCTTGGCATAGGTCTTTTCGCCCACCATGCCGTCCACCTTCAGGCCGTTCTTGGCCTGGAAAGCGCGCACGGCGTACATGGTCTGTTCGCCGTAGCGGCCGTCCTGGGGGCCGTCGTAATAGCCCAGAGAAGCCAGGATGCTCTGCACGGTCTTGACCGCTTCGCCCGTAGTGCCCATCGTCATGCTGCCGCCGGGAGAAAGATGCTCGGTGTTGCCGGCGTCGATCCCGCTGTCGGGATCGTCCTTCTTCACCACGTTCCCGCTCTTGAGCACGGTCAGCGTATATTTGCCGATCTTGCCGTCGGGATACAGGTTGTTCCGCTGCTGGAACGCCTTCACGGCCGCTTCGGTGGCCTTGTCGTACACGCCGCTGGCCGTTCCGGTCAAATATCCATAAGTAATCAGCAGCTCCTGGGCGGCCTTGACTTCATCGCCTTCGGACCCGAGCACCATGCTGCCGTTCTTGGACAAGTTCTTCGTTTCCGCAATGGCCATGGCGGGGAGCATCAGCACCAATGCCACGACCAGCGCCATCAAACGCTTGAACATCTTTTTGTCCTCCTCTCGATAATGCGGTCAGGCAAACAGACGCCTGAATACGCGCAGATACATTGTATCACAAATCCGTCAAAATTCCTATTCCAGAATTATTTCAAAATGCAGAATTTACATGTAATAACTGTAAACCCTCTTTTCTTTCCCCGCTCCGCCCCCATGTCTGCAAAACAAAAAACACGCCCCACAGGTTGTGGGGTGCGTCTGCCGGACGGACAAGATCATGTGTCGTCACTGTTTATCAATATTTTTTCAATCCGTTTTCTTTTCGTAATAATTTCTTAATATTCTCGACTTCTTTCTACCCCGCCCGGTTTTCGTCCGATGGGACGCGGGCAAAAATCATGCGTCCCGCGCTGGTCTGGAGCACGGTGGTGACTTCGGCGTTCAGCGTTTCTCCCACGCGCCTGCGGCCGTTTTCCACCACCACCATGGTGCCGTCCTCCAGGTAGGCAATCCCCTGGCCAGGCTCCCGTCCTTCCCGGATCACCCGCACCGTCATTTCCTCCCCCGGCAGCACGTTGGGCCGCAGGGCGCCCGCCAGATCGTTCACGTTCAGCACCGGCACCCCGGCCACGCCGGCCACTTTGTTCAGGTTATAATCGTTGGTCATGACGGCGCCCTTCAGATCCCGTGCCAGGCGGAGCAGCTTCACGTCCACTTCCCCGTCGTAATCGTCCTTTTCCTCGATCCGCAGGGGCACTTCCTCCTGGAGCTTCTGCAGCACGTCCAGCCCCCGTCTGCCCCGGCCCCGGCGCAGGGCGTCGGCGCTGTCGGCAATGTGGCGCAACTCATCCAGCACGAAGGAGGGCACCACGATATCCCCCTCCAGGAAGCCCGTGCGGCAAATATCCAGGATGCGCCCGTCGATGATGGCCGAGGTGTCCAATACCTTGGGGCAGGCCCGTCCGGGCGCGGACGCCGCTTCCCCCTCCGTCTGCGCCGTCCATCCCTTCCCCCTCAGATAGCCATATCCCATGGAAAAGGCATACAGCGCGGCGGCAGGAAGGAAAGCGTATCCCCCCAGGGGCAGCAGGAAAAGCGGCACCGTCATCACGGCGGCGAACGCCGCGCCTGACAGCAGGCCCAGCAAAGCATAAGGACGGCGGGGCGGGGGCGCGGAACGCGCTTGATCCAAGAAAACGACCTTCTTTCCGTTGCAGGATACCTGCAGTATGCATGTTTCCGCCCCGTTTTATGCACCGCCGTCAGAAGGAAGGCATCAGATCCAGCACCGCCATGGCCTGGGCCACGGTGTCCACGCCGTGGAGGGATACCCCTTCGATGGGCTTCACATGCCGGGCGCTGTCCCGGGGGCAGAGGATATGGGTAAAACCGAGGCGGCGGCATTCGGCGGCCCTTCGTTCCAGGTGCGAAATAGCCCGCACTTCGCCCGCCAGGCCCACTTCGCCCATCACGGCCCATTCCGCGGGCACGGGCCTGTCCACATAGGAGGAGGCCACCGCCATGCAGAAGGCCAGGTCCGCCGCGGGCTCGTTCAGGGAAAGGCCGCCCGCCACGTTGATGTAAGCGTCCCGGCAGTACATTTTGAGCCGCGCCCGCTTTTCCATCACCGCCAGCAGCAGCATCACCCGGCTGGTATCCATGCCGTCGGCGGTGCGCCGGGGCACCTGCAGGAAGGACTGAGTCACCAGCGCCTGGATGTCCACCAGCACCGGGCGGCTGCCCTCCATGCCACAGAAGACGCAGCTGCCGCTGGCGCCCTTCGCCCGCTGGGACAGAAGCGTTTCCGACGCGCCCTGCACGGGCATCATGCCCTCTCCCGTCATTTCAAAGATCCCCAGTTCGTTCACCGAGCCGAAACGGTTCTTCACCGCCCGGAGCAGGCGGTATTCGTGCTGGTGGTCCCCCTCGAAATACAGCACCACGTCCACCATGTGCTCCAGCACCCGGGGCCCGGCCAGCGCCCCTTCCTTGGTCACATGGCCTACCAGGAAAACGGCGCAGCCTGCGGTTTTGGCGTAACGCATCAGGATGGCGGCGCTCTCCCGCACCTGGCTCACGCTGCCGGGGGCGCTGCCCATTTCCGGGCGGTACATGGTCTGGATGGAGTCGATCACGCAGAATTCCGGCTGCAGCCGGTTCAGCTTTTCCTCCACCTGGTCCATGGCGTTTTCCGTAAGCACCATCAGATCGCTGTCCGCGGCGTTCAGGCGCTGCGCCCGGAGCCTGAGCTGCCTGGCGCTTTCCTCGCCGCTTATGTAAAGCACGCGTTTGCCTTCCCTGCACAGGTGATCGCACACCTGCATCAGCAGCGTGGATTTTCCGATGCCCGGGTCGCCGCCCACCAGGATCAGCGCCCCTTCCACGATGCCGCCGCCCAGCACCCGGTCCAATTCGCTGATGCCGCTGGAAACACAGCTCTGGCTGCCGGGATGGATATCCCGCATCCGCGTTTCCTCCGCGCCTTGGCCGCCCCGCTGCTTATAGTTTTTCCCGGCGGCCTCCTCCGGCGGCGGCAGCGTTTCCTCCAGCGTATTCCACGCGCCGCAGGAGGGGCACTTGCCCATCCAGCGCGGGGTCTCGTATCCGCAGGCGCTGCACTGAAAGCTGGTTTTCTTCTTCGGCATGGGGATCCTCCTTGCGCAGGCGGGGCCCGCCTGTATGGTATCACGTTTTCCTTCCCGGCGCGATGGGGACTTTTGCCGATCCGCGTCGGATGCTCCATAATTCGTTCGTCAAAAAACGCCGGAATCCTGCAAGGGGCCCTCCGGCTTTTCAGGCCGGGAAGGCGTAAAATTTTTCCCGGCGGCATTCACGCATTGCGCGAAAACGGTTTTTCATATATAATGAAATGCGGTCATGAAAGGAGCTGCGTATGCGATACACCGAAGATCCCCTGTTTGCCGATGAGAAAAGAAAGCATCCGGCCCTGACGCTGGCGCTGCTTCTGATTATTACGGTGCTGGCGCTGACGCTGGTCCTGAATCATATCAACAACAGCCGGGTGGACCTGCGGAAGGAAACCGTTACGGTGGACTATCTGCCCTCTCCCCTGGAAGGCTTCCGCATCCTGCATATCAGCGACCTGCACGGCATCTGGTTCGGGACGGATCAGTCCCGGTTGCGGGACACCCTCGCTTCCGCCTCGTATGACGCCGTCTGCATCACCGGGGATATGACGGGCCCGGACGGGGATTGCGAAGCGTTCCTTGCGCTGCTGGATCTTTTCGGCGGGGAGACCCCGGTATTTTTCATTCCCGGGGACGAGGACCCGCCCGCCGTCACCGCCAAGCCCCGGGACGGCGGTGGCTGCAAGGCCGCCTATATCCTGGAGGCGGAAGCCCACGGCGCCGTGTATCTGGACGCGCCGGTGAAGATCACGGTGCGGGGCGCCAATCTGTGGTTCTCTCCCGAATGGGTATACACCCTGGATTATGCCCCCTCCGAGGAAGCGTACCAGAACCGCCTGGAGGAACTGCGCGGGCAGGCCGCCTCCCCCGAACGGGACGCGGCGCTTGAGGCGGTGGAATACCAGATCGGCCAGCTGGAACGGATCCGCGCCGCCCGACGGGAAATGCTGGAAACCGACGTCCATATCGCCCTGACCCATCATCCCCTGCAGCTGAGCGCCCTGCGCACTTTGCAGGAATGGACCGGCACCGACAACGACAGCTACGTCCGCACCGTTTCCCTGGTGCTGGCCGGGCATTACGTGGGCGGCCAATGGCGCCTGCCCGGCGTCGGGGCCGTGCGCCTGCCCGAATCCGCGGAAACGGGGGGCGGCGGCTGGTTCCCGGACGACAAACGGGCGACAGGTCTTTCCATGTTCCTGGGCATTCCCCAGTATATCAGCCCGGGCCTGGGCACCTCCGCCGCCATCGGCCTTCCCCCGTTCCGCCTTTTCAATACGCCCGCCGTCACCGTGCTTACGTTGACCAGCCGTCTGACGCGCTGAAAAAAAACCGAGGAAACGATCATGGAAAAAAGCGATCTGATCAACCGGGAGCTGAGCTGGCTCGCCTTCAACCGCCGGGTGCTGGAGGAGGCCGCCAATCCGGACAATCCCCTGCTGGAAAGGGGAAAATTCCTTTCCATCTGCGGCACCAACCTGGATGAGTTTTTCATGGTGCGCATCGGCTCCCTGGCCCACGCCGCCGCCATGGGCGAAAAGAAAAAGGACCCCACCGGCCTGACCCCCCAGCAGCAGCTGGACAGGATCTTCCCCGCCGTCCGCCGGCAGGTGGAGCGGCAGTACGCGCTTTTGAACGGGGAATACCTGCCCGCCCTGGAAGCGGAGGGCATTTTCCTGATAAACCGGCATCAGCTCAGCGGCGAGCAGCGGGATTGGCTGTCCCATTATTACGACGCGCAGATCCAGCCCCTGCTGACCCCCCGGGCCATCGACGACAAGCGCCCCTTCCCGCTGCTGAGCGCCCGACGGCTGCATCTGGCGCTTCTTCTGCCCCCGAACGTGCGCGCGGGCGCGCCCCGCATGGCGCTGATCCCCGTTCCCTCCTCCCTGCCCCGGGTGACGATGCTGCCCATGGGCCGGGGAAAGGCCCGGGGCATCCTGGTGGAAGACGTGATCGCCATGTTTGCCCACCGCCTGTTCGGGCAGAAAAAGCCCCTGGCCGTCCTGCCCTTCCGCATCACCCGGAACACCGATTTCCTCTATAACGATTCCGACGCCGACGCCCTGATCGTGGAAATGCGCAAGAACCTGAAAAAGCGCAAATGGGGGCGCGTGCTGCGCCTGGAGATCCCCCTGGGGGGCGATTTCCGCCTGACGGAGCGGCTGATGCACTATCTGGACGTATCGGAGCAGGGCGTGTTTTCCGTGCCCGGGCCCATCAGCCTGGATTTCTTCATGAAGCAGATTTCCGGATTGCCGGGCTTCGATCATCTGCGTTTCCCGCCCTTCGCCCCCAGGATCTCCGATCGCTTCCGCCAGGAGGGCAGCATTTTCCGTGCCATCCGGGGCGGGGATATCCTGCTCAATCATCCCTACGACAGCTTCGATCCCGTAGTGCGCTTCGTGTGCGAGGCGGCGGACGATCCCAACGTCATGGCCATCAAGCAGACGCTGTACCGGGTCAGCGGCAAAAGCCCCATCGTGGCGGCCCTGGGCCGGGCGGCCCAGAACGGCAAGCAGGTCACCGTGCTCATCGAGGTCCGGGCCCGGTTCGACGAGGAAAACAACATCAACTGGTGCCTGGAATTGGAAAAAGCCGGCTGCCACGTGTTTTACGGCGTGCCCAAGCTCAAGACCCACAGCAAGATCACCCTGGTAGTGCGCCGGGAGCCCTCCGGCCTGCGCCGTTACGTGCATCTGGCCACTGGAAATTACAACGACGTAACCGCGAAGCTGTATACCGATATGGGCCTGTTCACCTGCGATGAAACCATCGGCCGGGACGCGGGGAATTTCTTCAACGTGGTCACCGGCTACGGCGAAAGCGCCGGCATGGAAAAGCTGGTGGCCGCGCCCACCCATCTGCGCAAGGAGATCAAGCGCCTCATCCGCCGGGAGCAGGAGCACGCGGAAAACGGCCTTCCCGCCCGGATCACCGCGAAAATCAACGCGCTGGTGGACCCCAAAATCATCAAGCAGCTCTATAAGGCCGCCGACGCCGGGGTGGACATCGACCTGATCGTGCGGGGCATCTGCTGCCTGAAAACCAACGGGCGGGAAAACCTGCGCGTCCGGTCCATCGTGGGCCGGTTCCTGGAGCATACCCGGGCCTTCGTGTTTGAAAACGGCGGCGATACGGAGGTGTACCTTTCCTCCGCCGATTGGATGCCCCGGAACCTGGACAAGCGGGTGGAGCTCATGTTCCCGGTGGAGGATCCCGCACTGCAGCGCCGCGTTATCGCCTCCCTGCAGGACGAGCTTCACGATAACGTGAAGGCCTGGGCCATGAAGAAAAACGGCAAGTACGTCCGCGTCAGGCGGGAGGAGCCCCTGCTCAATTCCCAGGAAGCGCGGGTGCTCGGCCCCGCGGAGATCGCGTCCCCGGTGGACGCGGAATAGGAGGAAACATGCTCTCTGCTTACCGCAAGCGGGATTACGCGCCCTGGCTGCTGGGCTTCGCCATGTGCTTTACATGGATCGTGCTGAGCTTTGCCACGGGCACATCCCTCCTGGGCCCCACCGCGTTCAACTCCTACTCCCGTCAGGCCATGGCCTGGCGGCAGGGCCTGATGCACCTGCCGCAGGACGTGCCGCACCTGGAGCTGGCGATCTACAAGGGGGAATACTACGTTTCCTTCCCGCCGCTCCCCTCCGTGGTGCTCTGGCCGCTGACGTTCTTTTTCGGAATGGACACGCCGGATAACCTGCTGGTGAAGCTCTATGCCCTCGCCGCCTGCCTGATGATGTACTTTTCCCTGCGTCAGGCGGGGTATTCCCCCGTGTCCGGCGGGCTGTTCGCCTTCTTTTTCTGCCTTTCTTCCTCCATGCTGCCCCTCACCATGAGCGGCGCGGTGTGGTATCACGCCCAGGTGCTGGGCTTCATGCTGACGGCGTTTTCCGTTTGCTTCCTGTGCCGGGATCTGCCGGCGGCGTCCCTGCTGTGCTGTGCCCTGTCCGTGGCCTGCCGCCCGTTCAACGCGCTGTACCTGATCCCGCTGCTGCTGACCTACCGGCTGATCCAGCGCCGGGCGGGCCTTTCCCTGCGCGATACGTTCAGCCGCCTGTACTGGGGCCTATATCTGGGGCTGTGCGTGGCGCTGGCGCTGGGGCTGTACAATTACCTGCGCTTCGGCAATCCCCTGGAATTCGGCCACAATTACCTGCCGGAGTTTTCCACCCAGGGCGGCGTGCAGTTTTCCATCGGGCAGGTCGGCAAAAACGCCGAAACGTTCCTGTGGGGATGGCCGCTGGAGAACGCCAACCGGGTGACCCAGTTCAAGCGCTACGGCTATTCCATGCTGCTTGCCTGCCCCACGCTGTCGCTGATGCTCTTCTGGGCGGTCCGGGACTGCCGCAGGGGCGCCATGCGCTGGGAAAAGGCCGCGGTGGTGCTGACCTGCCTGCTGCACGGCTTTTTCCTCCTGTTCCACCGCACCTTCGGCGGCTTCCAGCTGGGCGCCCGCTACGCGGTGGATCTGGTGCCCTATTCCTTCCTGTACCTGATGCTGACCCCGGAAAAAAAGCGGATCGACCGCTGGGAAGCAGCGCTGCTGGCGGCGGTGTTCCTCTTCACCTGCGTGGGCTTTACCCAGGTGCATATCTGATAAAACAAAAAAACGCGGCGCGCTTCGATCAAGAAAGCGCGCCGATTTTTTTACTGGCGGTTCATTCGTCTTTCAGGAAGGAAAGCACGTCGTGCCACCAGGGGAACAGCACCCCGTCCTCGGACCGGTAGATCTCGTGCCGGGCGTTTTTGACGAATACCCTTTCCCCCTGCCTGACCCGGGCGATGAATTCCTTCTGGGGCTCCGGAAGCACGCTGCTGTCCGTTTCCGCGGCATACAGCCGCACCGGGCAGGCGATGCGCTCCACCGCGCCTTTTTTCAGGATCTGCCCGGTCACCTTCATGGATTCCAGCGTCCAGCTGTAGGTGGGGCCGTTGTTGGAAAAATCCTTCCGGGAGGCCTTCACCGCGTCGTACCAGTCGAACCGGTTCCGGTCCGTGGCGCAGGAGGTGGAGAAATCCTCAGGCCCGGCGTAGGGTTTGGAGAGGAAGATCCTCTTTTTTCCTTTTCCCAGCAGCTTTCCTCCCCGGCAGATGCCCAGGACGGCGAAGAGCGGGATGCCGTTCCTGCGGGGGGCGATCATGGGGGCGCACATCGCGGCCTTGGCGAAGGTTTCCGGATGCTGTTCCAGATACAGCGCCGTCACCGCGCCGCCCATGGAATGGGAAAAGCTCATCCAGGGTTTCGGCATCCCGGAGAGCACCTGATCGCATACCGCTTTCAGGTCTTCCACATATTCCCCGAACCTGTCCACATGGGTGAGGGACTGATCCGCCCGCACCGCTTCGTCCCGCCAGGAACGGCCGTGGCCCCGCTGATCGTAGGCCACCACGGAAAAGCCGTTCTGCAGCAGGGAATAAATGAGCTCCGAAAACTTATAGGCGTTCTCCGTAAACCCATGCAGCACCAGCACGGTGCCCCGGGGCGCATCCGCATCGTAGGAAACGCAGTACAGCTCCTTTCCTCCCGCGCCGCGCACGGAGACTTCCTTTTGTTTTTCTTTCAGATACGGCAGGATCGCTTTCTCCATGGCGTCGGCGTAGGCTTCGCTTTTCGCCAGATGGTCCCCGCTGAACCAATCGTTTTCCGCCATATCCGTCACGCTTCCCCGTCGTTCCGGTTGAGGATCTTGGCATAGATCTTCTTTTCGTTATACTTTGTGAACAGCAATCCGCCCACGATGCAGGCGACCGCCGCCACAATGGCGATCAGGCGATAGCCCAGGCCGGTGCCGTTCTTCGCCGCTTCGATCAATGCGGCTTCGTTGTCCTCCATGCCCGCGGGGATCGGCGCTCTGCCGATGGTGCCCAGCGAAGTCACCAGCAGCATGGCGATGGCCTGGCCCATTTTCATGGAGAACGTACGGGCGGCGTAGAACATGCCGCTGCGGTTTTCCTTGGTATCCAATTCATCCGCCTCGGCGATATCCGCCACCACCGCCTGGGGCAGGATGCCGAAAATCGCCATGGCAGGCGCGGCCAGCACGCAAAGGATATAGCCCTGCACTTCCGCCGGGATCGGCAGGATTGACCCCATGCACGCCGTATACCCGAAAGCAACGGTAAAGATGCAGAAGGCGATCAGGATCAGTTTCTTTTTTCCGAATTTCGGCGTCAGCTTGCTCACCAGCGGATAGAACAGCACCGAGAGCGCCGTCATCCCCACAAAATAGATGGAGGACATGCCGTCGCTCAGCTTCAGCAGGCCGGTGACGAAATACAACATGGCGGTCTGAAACATGGTAATGCCCAGGAAATACACGATGTCGGAGGACACGAAAATCCGGAAGGACTTATTCCTGAAAGTAGCCGATACGGATTTGAGGGCGGTGGATTCGCTGGGCTGCGCGGTCACGTATTCCTTTTCTTTTATGGTGAACACCGGCACGAACAGGCACACCAGCGCGATCAGAGCCATCACGGTATAGGTGAGCCGCAGGGCCATCACCCGGTCCCCTCCCACCATGGGCTGAATCATATTGCCCGCCATGGGCGCCATATAGGCGATGGCCATGCCTGCGATGAAGGTGAAGGAAATGGAAGTGGAAATGGCCATGCGCGTTTTCTGATCGGTGCCCAGTTCGGGGATCAGGGCGTTATAAGGCGTGCAGTACATGGTCATGAACAGATAGAACAGCGTCAGCATCACGAACAGGAACAGTGCATTGACCCAGCTTTGTCCCTGAATGGGGCACCAGAAGGTAAGGATGGTGGCGGCGGCGAACGGAACGGCGGCGATGCGCATGAAGGGGATGCGCCGCCCGTCCTTCGCCTTGCTGCGATCCGATTTTGAGGCGATCCACGGATCCGTCACCGCATCGAAGATCCGGCCGAAAGCGGTGATGGCCCCCAGGATGGTCAGTATGCCCAGGATCACCCGGCCCTGGGGAATGAAAATGATGTTGATGGGGTTTTCAGCCGTAAGATCCGGCTGATAGAACGCCACCAGAAAGCTGGAAATCAAAGCGCTCAAAAGGGACCAGCCCAGCTGACCGATGGCAAAGCACCAGATGATTTTCCGGGTGACAGGTTTTTTCCTTATTTCCACATTCATACCCCTCTCATGATCGGCGAAGACTCGCCTTTATTCTGCTCTGATAAATACAGTATATCATATATCCCGCCGCAAAACAAGCAAAAAATGGACGATCTTTGAACAGATCGTCCATTACAGGGTGTCCACTTTGTCGACACCCTGCCATCGAAAGTCAGCTGAAGCAGTCTTTCGATGGGGACATCAATTTCTGGCCGCAAAATGAGCGTTTCCGCTTGCGAAAATGCCATTTTGCAAGAAATTGATGCATCGAAAAAAGCGGAATCCTTTCTTCCGCTTTTTTCGCATGGTGTCGAAAACAGAATTTTCGACACCATGTTTACCGATTCTGCACGTATCCCAGGGTTTTCAGGTCCTCGGCGCTGTCCCGCCAGCCGGGACGCACCTTCACCCACAGCTGCAGGTTCACATGGGTATCCAGCAGCCGTTCGATATCCGCCCGGGCCTCCGCGCCGATCTTCTGCAGCATGGCGCCCTTCTTGCCGATGATGATGCCCTTGTGGGAAGCGCGTTCGCAGTAAATGGTGGCGTCGATCTCCGTGAAATGATCGTTGATTTTCTTTACCGCCATCATTTCCACGCCGATGCCGTGGGGCACCTCGTCCCGCAGGTTCCGCAGGGCTTTTTCCCGGATCAGCTCGGCGCAGATGTCCCTTTCCGGCTGATCGGTGAGCATGTCGTCGGGGAAATATTTGGGCCCCTCCGGCAGATGGGCGGTCAGCTCCTTTTTCAGCTGCTCCACCCCGTCCCCGGTGCGGGCGCTGACGGGGATGATGCCGTCGTATTTGCAGTCCCTGAAGGAATCAATGATCCCCAGCAGGGCCTGGGGCTCCACCAGGTCGATCTTGTTGAGCACCAGCAGCTTGTATACCTTTTTCCGGCTCATGTCCTCCACGATGGCGCGGTCATGGGGCCCGATGGCGGTCACATCCACCAGCACCAGCAGGGCGTCGATGCCCTCCATGGCCTCCTCGATGGACTGCACCATGTATTCCCCCAGCTTCGTCCGGGGCCGGTGGATCCCCGGCGTATCCACAAAGACGATCTGGCAGTTCTCGCCGCCCATCACGCCCATCACCCGGCTGCGGGTGGTTTGGGGCCGGCTGGAGGTGATGGCCACCTTTTCTCCCACCAGGGTGTTGAGCAGGGTGGATTTTCCCACGTTGGGCCGCCCCACGATGGTGGCGAAGCCCGAGCGGAACGCTTGCTTGTCCGTCATTTTTTTATTCCCTTTCCTGCAGGATCTCCGTCATGCCGCTGGCGGGGCCGAAGCCGTGGGGCAGCAAATCGGACAGGAGCGCTTCTTCCTTCCGGTCCTCCCAGCCCACGATCACCCGCAGGTCCGGCGCGAATTCATACAGCGCCTGGCGGCACACGCCGCAGGGCCAGGCCATCGCTTTTTCCGCGGTGATGGCGATGGCGGTGAATTCCTTTTCCCCCTCGCTGACCGCCTTGAACAGCGCCGTGCGTTCGGCGCAGTTGGAGACGCCGTAGGAGGCGTTTTCGATGTTGCAGCCCGTATAGATCTTCCCGTCCCGGCACAGCAGCGCCGCGCCCACCTTGAAATGGGAATAGGGCGAATAGGAGAAGGCCATGGCTTCCCGGGCTTTCTCAAGCAGCTCTTCGTCGGTCACCCGGCTGATCCCGGCGTGCCGAAGCGCTTTTCTTCCATATCGCGCATCCTCTCTTTATCTTTTTCGTTCATATGATCGTATCCCATCAGGTGAAACAGGGCGTGGGCGGTCAGGTACGCCAGCTCCCGGTTCAGGCTGTGGCCGTATTCCTCCGCCTGTTCCCGGGCGCGCTCCAGAGAGATCACGATGTCTCCCAGGAAGCAGCGCCCCGTTTCGTCCATTTCCCTTTTCAGCCGGTCCTGCCGTTTGCCCAGGGTGCGCCCGGGGTCCGCGTTCACGGATGGAAAGGACAGCACGTCCGTGGCCCGGTCCACGTCGCGGTATTCCCGGTTGATTTTCCGGATCTCCTCATTGTCCGTCACCCGCAGCTGGGCGTAGCACGGCAGGGCGATCCCTTCCGCCCGGACGCAGCAGGCGGCCACCCGCAGCAGCATTTCCTCCGCCCCCGGCAGCGCCTCCGCTTCCCATTCGAACGCCAGCAGCCCGCTCATGGCTTTTCCTCTTGTCCGCCGTCCTCCTGCCTGGGCAGCGGCTCAATGTTCACTAAGGTGTCGATGGCGACGGGCGTCACCGTGGGCGGCGGCGCCACGGTGCGCACCTCCGGCGCGGCCTCCAGCGTCACGGTGGGCATCGCCTCCCGGGGCGTCAGCTCCACCTTGGGCAGCTTGCTGCCTTCGGGCGTCACGATGGTCACGGCGTTTTCCCTTTCCATTTCCATTTCCGCCGCTTCCATCTGGTCCTGTTTGGCCTGCTGCTTCACTTCGTCCAGATCCGGATATTCGATCCGTTCGTGGAACACCCCCGCCAGCACCTGGGTGGCGGCGGCGCAGATCTTGTCGATATCCCGCAGCGTCAGGGGGCTGTCGCTGAGCTGGCCGTCCTCCAGCTTGCCCCGCACCAGCTTGACGATGAATTCCTCGATCCCTTCGGTGGTGGGGTTTTTCATGGTGCGCACGGCGGCCTCGATGGTATCGCACAGCATGATGATGGCCCCCTCCTTGGTCCGGGGAGGATGCCCGTCGTAGCGGAAGGCGTTCACATCCACGGGCTTGCCGTCCGCCATCTGCAGCGCCTTATGATAAAAGAACATGACGGGGGTGTTGCCGTGGTGCTCGCCGATGATGTCCTGCACCGCCCGGGGCAGCCGGTACTGCTTGGCCAGGGCCACGCCGTCCCGGGTATGGGCGGTGAGGATCGCGGCGGATACGTACGGGTCGGTATGGTCGTGGGCGTTGATGCCGCCCATCTGGTTCTCCGCAAAGAAGGAAGGCCGCTTCAGCTTGCCGATATCGTGATAATACCCTCCCACCCGGGCCAGCAGCGGATTGGCGTCGATGGCCTCCGCCGCGGCTTCGGCAAGGCTGGCCACGATGGTGCAGTGGTGATAGGTGCCCGGCGCCTCCAGAAGCAGCCGGCGCAGCAGCGGCTGATTGGGATTGCTCAATTCCATCAGCTTCATGGGGGTCGCCAGATTGAAGATCATTTCCAGCAGCGGCTGGAACCCGACGCACAGAAGCGTGCCCACCAGGGTGCCGCCGGCGCGCCAGGCGGCGTTGATCAGCGCCCCGTTCAGGGATTTGGCCGTCATCAGGCCCAGAGCGATCATCACCGCCGCATCCGTTCCCGCCGCCGTCAGGCCGGACAGAAGCATCCAGAGCCTGCCGGTCTTCCGGCTGGTCATCAGGGCCGCCACCGTGCCGGAGATCAGGCCGCACACCATCAGCACGGCCATTTTTTCCGCGTATTCATCACTGCCGCCGGCGCACAGCGCCGCCACCAGGATGGTCAGCGCCGTATTGCACACCAGCGCGGGCCTGAGCCCCAGCAGCGCGGTGCACAGCAGCGCGCAGAGCACCATGGGCGCCATGTAGGCGTTCACCAGCCGGGCAAGCACGCTGAGAAGCAGCACCAGCGTCAGGATCACGAACATGAGGATCGTCCAGTCCGTATCGGCAAGCACCTGATCCTGCTGCAAATTGTTCAGCCGCCACAGCATGGCCGAGAGCGTCAGGATCACCAGCAGCGCCGCGCCCAGATACGTGGTCATATCCAGGCCTCCGTTGGTCAGAAGGCCCAGGCTGGAAAGCATGTCCAGCTGCCCGGCGGTGATTTCCTCATCCCGGTTCACGATGATCTGCCCCTGCTTGTAGATCACCGGCTCCACCGCGTCCCGGGCCGCCTGCCGAGCGGCATCCGTGGCTTCCTGGTCGATGAGGATATTGGCCCGGACGCAGGCGTTGAGCACCGGGCGGATCACCCATTCGGTGAGGGTCCTGAAATCGTTGCCGTAGCTGATGACCTGATAAACGGCGGCCACCGTCTCGGCTTCTTTCCCTTCCTTCACGCCCTGCTGCATGAATAATTGCAGGTTCTGATAGGTCAGGGCATAGGCTTTTTCCAGGTCGGCGGCGTTGCTGTGCAGCAGCGCCGTGATCTGAGGATCGTTCAGCGTCACCAGCGTCAGCAGCTCCCGGGCGTTCTGCTTTTCCTGCTTGGAATACATCCGCGTGGCGCTCTGGCCGGGGAGGGTGTCGCCGTAATAGATCACGCTGCGCAGCTGGGTGAAGATCTCGTCCAGATCGGCGAGCACCGCTTCCGTGATCCCGTCGTCCTGGTCCAGGTATTTGGTTTCCCGGGCGGCGGCTTCGTCCTGCAGCTTGCGGGTGGTGTTTTCATCCACCACGTCCTTGGTGGCGGCGATGGTGGCGGGCGACGGCTCACCGAGCTGCAGATTATACCGGGCCGGTATGATGGCCGCCACGAACACGGCCAGGATCACCGTGATCCCCAGGGCGCACAGCAGCATCCGCGCCGTCAGGGAGGATTTCAGGTATTCGCTGAAGCTCTGCCTTTTTCTGCCCGGTCCGTTCTTCCGCTGCTTCACGGCTCCATCCCTTCCTTTGTTTCATAGGCTTCGTATGCCCGCACGATCCGCTGCACCAGGTCGTTGCGCACCACATCCCGGGCGGTCAGCTCCACGATGCTGACCCCGGGGATGTCCCGCAGCACGTCCATGGCCTCCACCAGACCGCTTTTGCGGCCCTTGGGCAGGTCGATCTGGGAGATATCGCCGGTCACGATGCACTTGCTGCCCGCGCCCATGCGGGTCAGAAACATCTTCATCTGTTCCGTGGTGGTGTTCTGCGCTTCGTCCAGGATGATAAAGGCGTCCGCCAGGGTGCGGCCCCGCATGAACGCCAGCGGGGCCACCTCCAGGGTGCCCCGTTCGGTTAGCCGCTGATAGCTTTCCACACCCATGATCTCATACAGCGCGTCGTACAGCGGGCGCAGGTAAGGGTCCACCTTCTGGGTCATATCCCCCGGCAGGAAGCCCAGCCTTTCCCCGGCCTCCACCGCCGGGCGGGTCAGCACGATGCGCTCCACTTCCTTGTTTTTCAGCGCCACCACGGCCAGGGCCATGGCCAGGTAGGTTTTGCCCGTTCCGGCGGGGCCCACCGCCACGGTCAGTTCGTTCTGCCGCACGGCGTCCACATATTCCCGCTGCCCCAGGGTCTTGCACTGGATGCGCCGCCCCCGGTGGGTGATGGCCACCACGTCCCCCAGGATCTCCTCCATCCGGTCCAGCTTTCCTTCCCGGGCCAGGGTGACGGCGTAGCGGATGCGGGCGGCGTCCACGTATTCCCCGCGGCGCAGCATGCCGATCAGCTTTTCGATCACCTGCTCCGCCAGCGCGACGTCGCCTTCATCGCCCTGGATGTGCAGCTCCTGGCCGCGCAGGGCGACGGAAACGTTCAGCTCCTGCTCCAGCGCCGCCATATTCCGGTCGTTCATGCCGAAAAGGGAAAGATAGGTTTCCATATTTTCAAGTGTCAGCTGCAAAAATCCGTGCATCTCCTTCAGTGTCATTGCGGACGCCCCGCCGCTTTATCTTTTCACGAAACGCCCGATATCCCGCCGGACTTCGGCCACCGCCTCGGCCCGTACAGCATCCCCCTCTATCATACTGAAATTGATCCATTTGTCAACTGTTTCATCCCCGGAAACGGCTTCCGCGAGCAGTCGCATGGCCGCGGCGGCGCATTCCCGTTTGGTTTCCTCCGCGTCCCGGGACGTCCTTTCCGCCGCCGCCTCCCAATACGTTTCCCGGCGCAGCCGCACCGGCGCCCACGCGCCGCCCAGGGGCAGCGTTTCCGTTTCCAGATCCCAGGTAAGATACGCCGGCTGTTCCCTGGGGCTCCAGGAAAGGAACGGCGTTTCGATCACCCATCTGCCCTGCCATTTCCCGGTTGGCAAAGTTTTTTCCTCCCAAAGCGGCATCCGGCACCGCGCCGCGACCCAGACCCGGGCAACGGCCTCGCCCCGGGCTTTCACGGGATGCGCTTCCCCGTCCCGCCCCCTCTCCTCTCCCCGGATCAGCACCTGGCCGGCGCGCACCAGATCCCCCGCCTTTGCGGCGGGCGTGCCGGCATACACCGTCAGCCGCAGCAGGATCCCGTCCTCCGCGGCCACCACGTCCCCGTTTTCCCCGCGGGTTTCCACCTGCGGCGCGCGCACCCCTTCATCCAGGAGGATGCGCAGCGTCACCCCGGCCCATTCTGCCCGCACCCACTGCACCGCAGGCCAGCGCCACTCCATTTCCTCCCGCAGCGCGGATAGATCCACTTCCGAACGCAGCATGCCGGGGCGGATGCCCTTCTCTTCCAGGAAAGCGCGCACGTCCGCCCCGTAGGCCCCTGCGTTTCCGATCTGCACCCGCCAGAGAAAGCGCAGCGAAAACGCCGTCAGCACGGCCCCCAGCACCGCGCCGGCGAGCAGCCCCCACCGCGCCCCCAAAAACCGCAGCCACCGCAGCCATCCCACGGGGCGGGCTTCCCCCGTTTCATACCCCTTCTTCCGGGCCAGGGCCGACAGCGTCCGCCAGTCTTTTTCCGTGCAGGTGATCTCCGCCGTCCGATTTCCTTTTTTCGCCACCCGCATGAAACGGATCTTCCGTTTCCCCGCTTCGTTCATCAGCCTTTCCAGGTTCAGCCCCCGGACGGTGAAGCGCACGCGTTTGAGCCGCATGTTCACTGTTCCCCGTCCAGCAGGATCTGATGCACCCGGCCCCGGACGGCCAGGTCCTGCGCGCCGAAAAAGGAAAGGATCATCCCTTCTCCCAGGATGGTCACGGTGCCCTTGGGCGTGCGCACCCGGATCTTCTCCGTTTCATATGAAAAAAGGCCGGTATGGCCCTCTACGGTCACTTCGTCCCGGCCGTTCACGATGATCCTGGGCCGCAGACAGTCCCCGCCCGCGGCGATCCATTCGCCGATCCCCATGCCCATCACCTCGGGGCAGTATATGCCGTTTTTGCGGCAAAAAAGAACGGGGGCGACGATTATGCCGCCCCCGGGATGTTCCGCACCGGTTAAATGGTGAACTGCTGAATATCGGCCACCAGATCGTCGCAGTTGTCGTCGTACACGTCCAGCGTGATGGGCTTGCTCAGATCCAGGGAGAAAATGCCCAGAATGGACTTGGCATCCACCACATGGCGGCCCGCCCGCAGGTCCACTTCGTAAGGATACCGGTTCACCGTATTGACAAACGCCTTGACTTCCTCGGCATAATTCAGCCGGATGGGAATGGATTTCATGTTCGCGCACCTCCTCAATTATCGCTATTATACCGCATAGATTTCCCGTTTGCAAGGGATCGGATGGAAAAATCTTATCATTTTCCGCCGTTTTTTCAATCGTTGCATCAGCCCAGCTTTGCAATAGACGCCCGCAGCCGGCGCAGCGTTTCCTCCCTGCCCAGCAGGTAGGCGATCTCAAACGCGCCGCCGGGGGTGCTTTCCTGGCCGGAAATGGCGATGCGCATAGGCCAGAGCACCTGGCCGTTCTTCTTCCCCCATTCGGGGATCTTCGCCATCACCGCGTCGTGGATGGCCGCTTCCGTCCATTCGGGAACGCTCTCCAACACGGGCAGCAGCAGGGGCAGCACTTCCCGGGCCACCGTTTCGTCGCTCTTTTGCTTCTTGTTGAAGAAGATGGCGGTATCGTAATCCGGCATTTCCGCCAGGAACGCGATCTTCTCCGGGATGCGGCTGAAAATGTCCGTGCGGCTCTGCATCAGCTCCGCCAGGCGGCGGTAGTCGGCGCCCTTCCCGGCCAGCGCCTTGTCGAACCAGGGCGCGGCCATTTTCAGGTAATCCTCAAAGTCCATCTTCTGCACGTACTGGCTGTTCATCCACTCCAGCTTGGTCACGTCGAAAATGCCCGGGGATTTATTCAGGTGCCGCACGTCGAAGGCCTGGATCAGCTCGTCCATGGTGAAGAATTCCTGGTCCGTGCCGGGGTTCCAGCCCACCAGGGCCAGGTAATTCACCAGCGCTTCCTTCAGAAAGCCCTTATTGATGAAATCGCTGTAATAGGCGTCCCCGTCCCGCTTGGAGAGCTTGTGCTGGGCGTCCCGCATCACGGTGGTCAGGTGGATGTACTGGGGGATCTCCCAGCCGAAAGCGTTGTAGAGGAAATTGTACCGGGGGGTGGAGGACAGGTATTCCGTGCCCCGCATCACGTGGGTGATGCCCATCAGATGGTCGTCGATGACGTTGGCGAAATTGTAGGTGGGCATGCCGTCCTGCTTGATGAGCACCATATCGTCCATGGTGTCGGCGTTGGGGAAGGTCATATCCCCGAACACCAGGTCGTGATAGCCGGTGCTGCCCTCCGTGGGTGCGTTCATGCGGATCACGTAGGGAACGCCCGCGTCCAGCTTTGCCTGCACCTCCTCTTTGGAAAGGCTTAGGCAGTGCTTGTCGTACTTGAACACTTCTCCCCGTTTTTCCGCCGCGGCGCGCCTTTCGTCCAATTCTTCCTTGGTGCAGAAGCAGTAATACGCCGCGCCCTTTTCCACCAGCTGCTGCGCGTAGGGCAGATACAGGCTCTTGCGCTCGCTTTGGATATAAGGGCCGAAATCGCCGCCGATATCCGGGCCTTCGTCCCAGAGGATGCCGCAGTCCCGGAGGGTATCGTAGATCACTTCCGTGGCGCCGGGAACGAAGCGCTCCTGGTCGGTATCCTCGATGCGCAGGATGAATTTGCCGCCGTTTTTCTTGGCGAACAGGTAAGCGTACAGCGCCGTGCGCACGCCGCCCAGGTGCAGGAAGCCCGTGGGCGACGGGGCAAAGCGGGTGCGGACTTGAGTCATAAGAAAAACCTCCTGTATTATGTTTGCGGGGGAGACGTTCTTTGGGGCCAAAGAACGTCTCCCCCGCGCCCCCTCCAAGAAAGCGATGCCGGGACCGGAGCATGATCGTTCGTTGATTGTGTTTGTCCCCTTTATTTCTGGGGCTTGTAGCTGTCCTCCAGGCTCACCACGCGGTTATAGACGCTCTTTTCCGCCGTGGAATCCTTGTCCTTGCAGAAATAGCCCATGCGCAAGAACTGGAAGGTATCGCCCGCCTTGGCGTGCACCAGGGTATGCTCGCACCAGCCGTTCTTCACGATCAGGGAATCGGGGTTCAGGAAACGGCGGAAGGATTCAAAGTCCTTCTTTTCCTCGGCGGGCGCGCTGTCCCATTCCTCGGTCATCAGCTGATCGTACAGCCGGGCTTCAAAGGCCGCGCAGTCCCGGGCGTTGACCCAGTGGATGGTGCCCTTCACCTTGCGGTCGGCGCCTTCGGAGCCGGAGCGGGAGGAAAGATCCACGCTGCATTCAATGCGTTCGATTTTCCCCGCGGCGTCCTTCACCACGTTTTCGCACTTGATGATGTACGCGCCCTTCAGGCGCACTTCCCCGTCGGGCTTGAGGCGGAAGAATTTTTTCGGCGGATCTTCCTCGAAATCTTCCCTTTCGATCCAGATTTCCCGGCTGATGGTCACCTGCCGCTCGCCCATTTCGGGATGATCGGGATGGTTTTCCATGGTCAGGGTGTCGCTCCAGTCCTCGGGCACGTTGGTGACCACCACCTTCACGGGGTTGAGCACCGCCATGACCCGGGGCGCGGTTTCGCCCACGGCGCTGCGCACGCAGGCGTCCAGCATCTGTACGTCCACGGTGGAATCAGCCTTCGCCAGGCCCACCTGATCCACGAACGCGCGGATGGCGCTGCCGGGATAGCCGCGGCGGCGCATGGCGCACAGGGTGGGCATCCGGGGATCGTCCCAGCCGCTGACCAGGCCCTGCTCCACCAGGTAGCGCAGATACCGCTTGCTCATCAGGGTGCGGGTGATATTGAGCCGGGCAAATTCAATCTGCCGGGGGCCGAAATAACCCTTGCCGTCCCCCTTGCGGAAGCCGGCCTTTTCCACAAACCAGTCGTACAGCGGGCGGTGATCCTCAAACTCCAGGGAGCAGAGGGAGAAGGTGATGCCCTCGAAGGCGTCGGAAAGCGGATGGGCAAAATCGTACATGGGATAGATGCACCATTTGTTCCCCGTGCGCCAGTGCTCTTTGTAGAGGATGCGGTACATGGCGGGGTCCCGCATGTTCATGTTGGGGGACGCCATGTCGATCTTCGCCCGGAGGATATAGCGGCCCTCGGGAAATTCGCCGTTTTTCATGCGGCGGAAAAGATCCAGGCTTTCTTCCGCGGGCCGGTCCCGCCAGGGGGAATTCTTGCCCGGGGCGGTCAGGGTGCCCCGGTATTCCCGCATTTCATCGGCGGAAAGCTCGTCCACATAGGCAAGGCCCCGCCGGATGAAATCCTCGGCGATATCGTACAGGCGCTGATAATAATCGCTGGCGTAATACAGCCCGCCGGTCCAGTGGAAGCCCAGCCATTCGATGTCCCGCTTGATGGCATCCGCGTATTCGGTGTCCTCCTTGGCGGGGTTGGTGTCGTCAAAGCGCAAATTGCACAGCCCGCCGTATTTTTCCGCCGTGCCGAAATCCGTCACCAGGGCCTTGCAGTGGCCGATGTGGGGATAGCCGTTGGGTTCGGGAGGAAAACGGGTGTGCACCTGCTGGGCGCGGCCCTCCGCCAGATCCTGGTCGATGGCGTCCCAGATGAAGTTGCTGCGCGCGTTTTCGTTTTCCATTGCCGATCCCTCCTTCAAAAAGAATACGTGAATACGCGCCGGAAAGGCGCTTTCAACATTATATCGGGAAAAACCCAAAAATACAAGAAAAAAATGCCCGGCTGCGCGCCGGGTAAAAAGGTCTTTCCGTCAGGCCTCCGCGGTTTCCTGATATTTCAGCCGGTTCGCCGCGTGGCCGATCACCCGCAGCACCTCGTCCGCCCGGATCAGCTCCATGCTGGCGAAGGGCGCGTCCAGCAGCCGCTCCCACAAAAACCTTTCCGCCTCCAGGATCAGCGTCACCCCGCCGGCGCCGCCGCCCTGGCGGATGAAGGCAGCCTCCTCCATGAGCCGCATGTACACGGCGGTGTAGCTGTCCCACAGCAATTCCGGCAGCAGCGCCTTCGTGTAATGAAAATCCCCCCGGGCCCGCAGGAATTCCAGCAGCTTTTCCATTTCCGGGAAAAACAGCTTTTTCTGCGCGTCCAGCATGGCGTCCAGCACCACCCGCCCGTCGCTCAGCCCGATCAGGGGCAGCAGCAGCGACAGCGTGCCTTCCTCCCCGTCCCGGAAGGGCATGGCGTAATAGATCAGGCCGTTGAGCCGGTCCAGGTTGTCGTCGTACACCTGGGCCTGGAACGCGGCAAAGCCCTTCTCCGCCTTCTGCCGGCACAGCTCGGTAAGCACCTGCAGCTTGGATTCGTAATGATGGTAGAAGCTGCCCTTGCTGCAGTTCAGCCGGTCCAGGAAATCCTGGATGGTGGCCCCGGCGTACCCTTTTTCAAAAAACAGCGCCTCCGCGGTATCCACGATGGCCTGCTTGCGCAGATCGCCCTTGAGCATGGCTCATTTCTCCCTTCGTCAGTTGTACTCGATCACCTGCTGGATCATCTGGTAATTGGAGGTGCACAGCTTTTCCCGCTTGTATTCCACGCCGTTGTGCCGGTATACCCGGTAGGTATCCACCACGTATCCCGTCCGGGGCTTCTTTTTCTCCTGCACCGTGCCGGGCGGCAATTCCGGGTTCTGCTCGTAAAGGGCTTCGGCGGGGGGCTCCGTCACGGAGATCAGCTGGGTTTCCAGGGTAATGGAATTGCCGCTTCCCAGGCTGCAGCCGTAGATTTCCACCGTACATTCCCGCTGCCGGTAATACGCCACGATGAAAACGGGGGTGTCCCGGTCGTTGCGGAAGGAAAAATCCAGGGTGGGCCAGTTCACCGTGGCGTCCCGGCCCTTTTCCACATAATTGCTGGGCCAGGTGTGGGGCGTACGCTTCAGGATGGTCATATCCGCCATGGCCGCGGCGTTGAACAGCGTGCTGCTCACCTGGCACACGCCCCCGCCGATCTCGTCCACCGTGGCGCCCCCCAGGATGGCCGCCGCCGGCAGATACCCTTTCTCCGCCGTGCGCTGGCCCGTAGCCTGATTGAACGAAAAGGTTTCCCCGGGCATGACGGCCGTGTTCGTCACGGCGTTGGCGGCCAGGTTTACGTTATTGTTCCGGTTGCCGTCCGCGGTGGTCTGGGTGGTATAGGTGGAAATCAGGGAAAAGGAATCCGCCAGCTGCTGCGCCGTTACTTTGGCGGGGATCGGCTGACTGCTCATTACGATCTTCGCCCGGTAATCCCGCCGGTCCAGGGCGGAGATCAGCTGATTGTACAGGCTGTTGCCGTCGATTTTCCGCCCCGGCTGCTCCGGCTGGTAGGTAAAAGCCCGGGATGCAAAATCAAAGGTGGCCACCTGCGCGTCGATGGGCTCCCGGTTGATCCGGTTCTCGATCACGCCCGTCAATTCCCGCACCTTTTCCGGATCGTAGGTCACCACCGTATGCAGTTCCACCGGGGAAGCCGCGGTATGATACAGATGCCGATACCGGTATTCAAAGGGCGTCACCCGGGTGGAAAGGGTATCCCGCGATCCCTGCCGGCCCACGGCGTACGCAGCGTCCAGCACCGCCTCGGTGTTGCGCTCCAGGGGCAGCTCCCGGTCCGTCAGCACCCAGGTTTCGCCGTCCACCTGCACAACGATCTGCAATCCCCCGTACACGGTCTGGGCGCCGCCCAGGGCCTGGGCCGCCTGCGCCTTCGTTTTGCCCCCCACGTGGACGCCGTCCACATAGATCCCCTGGGCGATCACATCCTGATTGACCTTCGCGGCCTTCTGCCGGAACGTATCGTAGGGCCTGCGCAGGGAAATCACCGAATAGACGATGAGACATAGCAGCCCTATGCACACAAGCGCCGTCAGCGCCCAGCCCCCGTTCATCCCGCGGCGGCTGCGCGCCGGCGCTTCGGGCGGCACGGCGGGCGGATTTACAAAAGCTTCCTCCTCCGCTTCCTGGGCCTGATACACCATGTCCGGGTAATCCGCCCAGTCTTCCTGGCTGCGCATCTCCATTTCAGCAGGATCCTCAGGATAGGCGGGCCGCGCCGGCGTAAACCGCTCGTTTTTCCCCCGCACAGGCCGCGCCTCCCTTCTAAACATACCCGATTCTATTTAATTGTATTATTTTTCTTGTATTTTGTCAATAATATTTCAGATTTTTTACATTTTCGTGAATCTCATGCGATTTTATGATATCCGGTCTGTTTTTCCGGGTTCAGCGCCAGTTCTCCAGCAGCCTGAAAAAGCCTTCCAGCAGCCCCGGCATCCGCACTTCCCTGGCCGCCACCGCCTTTACCCGGGCCACCACCCGGTCCCCCAGCAGGATGCGCACCGTGCCCAATTCCTGCCCGGGCCGCACCGGCGCCGTCACGGATTCCACCAGGTCCGTCTGCATGGTCAGCTTTTCCTTTTCCCCCGGGCGAAGCAGCATGCTGATCCCTTTTTCCAGGGCCGCTTCCACGCTGTCCCTGGCCCCCAGCTTCACCGGCACGGTATCGCCGGTCCAGTCCCCCGCCTTGGCCACCTCCACCCGGCTGAAGGCGGAAAAGCCCCAATCCATCATGGCCCGGGCCTCGTCGAACCGGGTCTGGCTGCTGGGCACGCCCAGCACCACCGCGATCAGGCGCATGCCGTTTTTCTCCGCCGTGGCGCTCAGGCAGTATTTCGCTTCCTCGGTGCTGCCGGTCTTGAAGCCGTCGCAGTCCCGGTAGAACCGCACAAGACGGTTGGTATTGGTCAGGTCCGTCACCCGGCCGGAGGGATGGGTCAGGGTATCCAGCCAGGTGGAGGAATAGGTGAAATACAGCGGATGCTTCGCCACCTCCCGGGAGATGGCCGCCACGTCCCGGGCGCAGGTATACTGCCCTTGGGCTGGCAGACCCGTGCAGTTGGCGTAATGGGTGTTCCTTAGGCCCAGGCCTTCCGCTTTTTCGTTCATCAGCGTCACGAACGCCCCTTCCGTCCCGGCCACGTATTCCGCCAAGGCGGCGGCGCTGTCGTTGGCGCTGGCGATCACGGCGGATTTGAGCAGATCCTTGAGGGGATACGCCGCCCCCGCGTCCAGGAACGCCTGGCTGCCCGGCTGGGCCGCCGCCGCGGTGGAAACGGTGATTTTGTCCTCCGGGCCGATCTCCCCCGCCTCCAGCTTTTCCAGCACGATCAGGATGGTCATGAGCTTGGTGATGGACGCGGCGGGCCGCCGGTCGTCGGCGTTCTTTTCAAAGATCACCGCGCCGCTGTCCGCCTCCGTCAGGATGGCGCTGGGGGCGGTGAGCGTCACGGGGACGCCCTCCTCCAGCGGCGAAGCGGCCTGCGCCGCCGGCGCCAAACAGACCGATCCCAGGCACACGCACAGAAGTATACCGATCCAACGCAAAAAACGAGCCATGCTTTTCCTCCTCCTTTTTGACGGGATTAGCATGGCCCGTTTTCCGTTTTCTATGCCGGTTACTTCAGCGGCACGTACCCCGCCTGGCGCACGGCCTGCTGGCCCGCGTCGCTGACCAGCCAATTCACGAAGGCTTCCGTGTTTTCATCGCCTTTGCGGTACACGGCGAAATAATTCACCGTGAAGGGATAGGCGCCGGACTGCAGGTTCTCGTCCGTGGGGGCGATGCCGTCGATGGCAAGCACCTTGATGCCGCCGCTCTCCACCAATTCGTTCACGTAATACAGATAGCTGTAGCCAATGGCGCTCGGACCGTTATCGTAATTGCCCACCTGCCGGATGGCGTCGGCCATGCCGTCGGAGATATAGGCTTCGGTGACGTTGCTCATCTGCAGGCCCTGCATCACCATTTCCTCCATGGCCGTCTGGCTGCCGCTGCCGTGGGGCCGCTGATAGGCGTCCAGGGGCCTTTCCTCCCCGCCTACCTGGCTCCAGGACAGCACCTGGCCGGTATAGATCTCCCGGATCTGCCGCACCGTCAGGCTGTCCACGGGGTTCTGATCGTTTACCATGAAGATGAACGCGTCGCAGCAGAAAGGCACGTACACCAGTTCCACCCCCGCGTCCGCCGCGGCCTGGCGCTCGTCGGCGTTGGGATAGGTGGCCAGCACCAGGTCGATGGGATGGACGTCGTCCATCATGATCCCCTGGCTTTTGACGGTGGAAAGGGGATTCGGCTTGCCCTCGATCAGCCGGTCGTAGGCGTAGGGCGTGGTGGAGAAATTCACAAAGCCGTTCATGTCCTCCTCCGGAAGCCCCAGCCACTGCCTTGCCAACTCCATGGCCATGGGCACGCAGACGGTGCTTCCGTCCATGCTGGGATAGGTGCCGTAGGACACGATGGAAAGCAAATCGTCTCCCGGCTGCACCGCCGCTATTTCGCCCAGATGGAATTGATCCCCCTCGGCGAACCGCTGCCAGTCCTCGCTGCGGCTCACGGCCTGGTTGATCTGGCTCCAGGAGCCGGTGTCCGGGTTTTCCGTCAGGGCAGGCGCAGCCAGCAGCATCAGCGCCGCCAGGATGCAGAGCAGTTTCTTCGTCATGTCATTTTCCCTCCTCGGTTTTCGGTACTTTCTTTACGTTCTCCGCCGCCAGCCAGCCTTCTGCAAACCCGGTGCTGACGCGGACGAAGCCGCCGTTTTCCTCCAGGATCTTCACCTGATCGCCGCAGTGCAGTTTTTCCGTTTCTTCCCCGCCGGGGGCGTCCATCAGCGGGATGCTCCAGTAGGGATCGGCGCAGGCCGCGATGCCGTAATCCCCTTCCGGCCCGTCCGCCTCCCGGTACAGCTTCGTTTCCGTGAGGGGCAAAAACACGGATTCGCAGTAATCGTCCCAGTACAGCATCACAAACGGCCCGCGCAGGTCGAACTCCAAATCCCATACCCGGCCCGGAGCCGTATCCTCCTCCGGCCTCAGGGCGCCGCGGGCATAACGGAACAGCGTTTCATTGCTGATCAGCCGCACCCTGGCGAGAGGCGCCCAGCCCAGCGTGCGGCTCATCTGCAGGTCTTCCAGCCTGCACCGGCCGCCGTCGGTTTCCATGGCCATCGCCACATAGCCGTCCGGCAGGTACAGCACGGCTTCCCCGCCCGCGGCGTTCCGGTACAGCGGCACCATTTCGCCGTCCCCCGTCAGCCTGGCGACGTCGTAATAGCCCCTGTAATTGCCGTCATATCCCCCGTATTCGTCGTAGGGATCGCCGCTGATCCAGGTATCTCCGTTGTCCCCGCGGAATATGGCGTCGTCCTGATAATAGACCGACCAGCCGTCTTCGTCCTTATCCGCCGTCAGCCCCTGCGGCAGGGACACCAATTCCAGCGACACGCATTCGTCAAAGACGTCCCGGCCGATCTCCCTGACCGTCAGGGGAAACGCGACGGCCTGCAGCCAGCCGCAGCCGGCGAACGCCCAATCCTCCACCGCCTGCAGCCCCACGGGCAGGGAAACCGTTTTCAGGTACTCGTTCCGGATGGCGTAGCGGGCGATCCGCTCCGTCCCCGCCGGCACGTCCCAGTGGGCGTCGGTCCTGCCGTTGGGATAATTCAGCAGCGTCTTTCCGTCCTTCGTATACAGCGCCCCGTCCCGGACGGTATACAGGGGATGATCCTCCGGCACGTCCCAGGCAAGTACATGGCATTCTGACATGCTCTCCCGGATCTGCGTCCAGGGCAATTCCGCCTCGATGCGGAATACCCCGAAGGTGCAGCAATAAAACGCGTCGTTCAGCACTTTTTTCAGCCCCTTGGGCAGGGTGAATTCGGTGAAATCCTGGCCGAAAAAGGCTTCGCACCCGATCATTTCCAGCGAGTTGGGAAACTGGATCCGGCTGAATTCTACCTCGTCCCAGTAAAAGTACAGCGAATCGTTTTCCTCAAACAGCTGCTCTGCCGCCGGGTCCTCCGTTTCGTCCCAGTCGTCGGTTTCCGGGTTATAGATCCAGTCGGGAACATAGCCGCCCAGCACCCGGAGGCCCTCCCGCACGGTGAGGGTGTCCCCCTCCAGGGTGCACCATTTTTCATAATCCGCCTGCACGTCCTCGTCAAGCCATTCCGCCCGGGCCGCCCCCGGCAGCAAAAGCGCCAGCGCCAGCATCAGCGCCAATAACCTGCGCATCCGCATCCCCTTCCTTTCTTCATCCATTCTGACGTAAAAAGGCGCTGATTTGTTGCAATAAAAAGCAAAAAATCAGAAAAAAATGCGGGCCCGCCTGATCCGGTCCCGCGTAAGCGCTCATTTTTCCAGCGCGGCGATTTCCTTTTCCACCATTTCCTTGGTGGCGTAATTGAGGGGCGAGAAACGGCCCTCCGCCGCCGTTTTCAGCTTTTCCAGCGCGGCTTCCCTGTTCCCTGCCTCCAGATCGTACCGGGAAAGGAAATACAGCGTGTCGATCTGGGTATCCTTGATTTCGTGGGCCTTGTCGAAATACTCCTTGGCCTTTTCCTTGTCGTCCAGCAGGCGGTAGTAGGTCTGCCCCAGATTGTCCAGCACCACCGGGTCCTCGTCGTCGTATTCCAGCGCTTCCAGGTTGTAGCTCAGGGCTTTTTCCTTGTCCCCGGCCTCGATGTAGAGGAAGCCCAGGGCCTGGTAGGTGATGCCGCAGGGGGATTTGCGATGGCTGGCCTCCAGGAGGTTCAGCGCCTTTTCCATTTCGCCCAGCTTGTACTGGGCCACGGCGTAATCCATCAGCAGCTCCTGCCGCCTGTCGGGCCGCATGTCCGGCGCTTTTTCGGCTTTTTTCAGGATCTCCTTCACCTTGAGATAGTTTTCCTCCCCGCCCTTGCGCAGCAGAAGCACGGCGTAAGGCAGCATATAAGCAGCGGAAACAAACCCGCTTTCATACAGCTTTTCATATTCCGGCAGCGCCTCTTCCGGATGCCCCTTCTGGTGCAGCATCAGCGCCTTCCGGGCTTTCATCCCGTCCAAAAAACCCATGTCATTTCCTCCTCGCTTTGTTCATCAGCCGGGCGAACCGCTTCTGCAGCGCCTGCATTTCCCCGTCGTCCCGGTCCGCCGCCCGCTGGATGGCCTGCTGGGTATATTCGATGGCGGCGGGGATATCCCTCTTTTTATGCTCCCGGATTTTTGCCAGGGCCACCAGGGGATAAACGCCGCCCTGCCGGTCCCGAATCATTTGCAAATAGACGTTTTCCGCCGCGTCCCACTCGCCGGCCCGGCGGTAGCTTTCCGCCATTTTTCCCCGGGCCAGGGCCGATACCGTGCCCCGGTCCGCCGCCCGGTAGCACATCCGGGCGCCCTCGGCTTTTCCCCGCTTTTCGTAGATCCGCCCCAGGCTGTACAGGTCCTCCGCGTCCCGGGCTTCCTCCAGGGGACGGTCGTGCAGGCGGATCAGCCGGTCCAGGATATGCGCCAGGGATACGATGTCCTGACCGTTGTGCTCCAGCACGTCCTCCAGCACGGAAAAATCCCCGCTTTTCAGAAAGCGGAAATACCTTTCCGGCACCAGCGCCCCCGGCAGATCGTCCACCCGCTCCGCGCCCAGCACCGCCGCTTCCAGGCTGGTGAGATTGCATTTCTTCAGCCGCAGCTTCCACACCCGGCGGCTGGCGGGCAGCAGATCCAGGTGGGGCCGGACGGGCAGGGCGGAGCGCATCCTGTGCAGGATGAACCGCGCCTCCAGCAGCGGCAGATCGAAGGTGGCGCCGTTGAAGGTGCACAGCATTTTTTTGTTCCGGATCTCCTCCGCCGCGTGCTGCAGCAGGAAGATCTCCTCGTCGTAATCCCGCATCAGGTACTGGCGCACGGTAAAGCCCGCGTCCGTAAAAAAGCCCATCCCCACCAGGAACGCCACCGTGCCCGCCCCGTGGCTCAGGCCCGTGGTTTCCGTATCCAGGAACAAAATGTCCTCCCGGCGGCATGCGGGCATTTCCCCGCCCTGGATGAGCCGGAGGGATTCGGCGCAGATTTCCTCCGCCAGGGCAAACGAACACAGCGGCACGCTGAATTCCCTGATCAGGCAGTCCTGCGCCCGCGCCTTTTCCGGCTCCGCTTTCCGTGGGGCCGCCGCATTCAGTTTTTCCCGCAGCGACAGCACCTGTGCTCACTCCCGTATCAGTAGTAAATCGAAAGCTCCTCTTCCCCGTCGTCCCCCACGCCGCTCACCGTCACGGGGTTGAGCCGGGCGCGGTCGTGCAGCAGGCGCAGGAAATCCCCGCCCGCCGCTTCCCAGCCGGCCAGGTACGCCTGCCATTCCTCCGTGAATTCCTCCAGGGACAGATGGTTTTCCATGATGTAAACGGCGGCTTCCCGGCCCACGTAGCGGAAATGCCAGGGCTCGAATTTTATGCCGGTTACATCTTCTTTATCTTCCATGTAACGCAGGATGAAGCCGTACTCCTGGCAGTGGGCGTCCATCCACTGGGCCTCCGGGGTGGCGGCAAATTTGCTGTTCATGCCGTCCTTCTGGGTCCATTCGTAGTTGAGGATGTCCACGCCCAGGCCGGTCTGATGGTCGCTGGAGCCGGGATAGGCCACCAGGCCGTCGTCCCGGCCGTGGTTCTTTTCCAGCCGGTTGTTGTACATGGTGCGCTGGGTCTGATAGCTGCGGTAGCCGGATTTCACATACAGCGTGTATCCCGCTTCTTCCGCCGCCAGGAACATTTCCGTCAGGGCGGCGTTGGCCTCCCTGCGCAGGGGATCGTCCACGGTGCTCCTTACCGTCACCTTCACCAGATCCTCCGGCACGTATTTTTTATCCAGCAGGGCTTTCCGGTTGGTGAGGGTCAGGTACTGGTCCACATCCCGAAGGATCTCCGGAGCCAGGGGATATTCCCATGCCGGCATGCCCTCCGCTACTGCCAGAAGCGGCATCAGCAGGGCCGCCGCCAGGAAAAGCGTCATCAGTCTGCGCATTGCATTCATTCCTTCTCGCTCAGGTACGCAAGCCGCGCTTCCCGCAGCTGAGCGATGTAGTATTCCAGGGGGATCTCCATTTCATGGATCCTTTGCGCGTGCTCCCGGCCCACGTACCGGATGTGCCAGGGCTCGTCCGCATAGCCCGTGACGGGCTCCCATTCCGCCTGATAGCGGACGATGAAGCCGAAACGCCAGCAGTTGTCCCGCACCCATGCGCCCTCCGCCGTTCTGCCGAAGGCCGCCGTGAGCTCCGTATGCCCCTTGCATCCCAGGTCCATCGCCAGGCCCAGCTGATGCTCGCTGCAGCCCGGCGGGGCCGATACCCGCAGCGCCGCCTTCTTCCCCACGGCCTTCACTTTTCTTTCGTGGATGGCGGCCTGGCGGCCGTAGCTGCGGTAGCCGGATACGGCCACCAGCGTATATCCCGCCTCGTCCCGGGCCGCCGCGAACATGGCCTCCAGCGCCTCCGCGGCTTCCCGGCGCATCATGGTGGCTTCTCCGCCGCCCTGCACCCTGGGCGCCGTCAGGTCCCGGGGCACGTAATCCCGGGCGACGGAATACGTCCTGTTCACCAGGAACAGATTGCCCCCCAGGCTCATTTCGTCCGCATACCGCTCCAGGGCGCCGTCCCCCAGCGCCATCAGGGCCAGCAGCAGCGCCAACAGCTTCGCCGCCATGAATGCTCCTTTTTCAGTCCCGGATCATGTCCGGATATTTGGCCGCCAGCTGCCCGGCGGCGTCCAGGGGCAGCATCACCGTCACCCGGGTGCCCTCGTCCTCGTATTTTTCCTCCAGCACCCGGCCGCGCTTGCGCACCTCGTTCACCACGCCGTGCTGCGCAAAGGGGATCAGCAGCGTCATTTTCTGCTCCGTCTTCCGGATTTCCCTGGCGATGGCGGCGTTCAGCGCGTCCAGCCCCATGCCGGTGCAGGCGGAAATGTGGATCGCCCCGGGCACCAGGGTGGTCTGCAGTTCGTCCGCCTGCTCCCACAGATCGCACTTATTCATCACGTCGATCCTGGGCTGGGTGTCCGCCCCGATCTGGGAGAGCACCTCCTCCACCACCTTGTGCTGGAACAGCATGTCCGGGCTGGACGCGTCGGAAACGATGATCAGAAGATCCGCCAGGGCCGCTTCCTCCAGGGTGGATTTGAAGGCCTCCACCAGATCGTGGGGCAGCTTGCTGATAAAGCCCACCGTGTCCACCAGCAGGTATTCCCCGCCGCCGGGCATTTCCACCCGGCGGCTCACGGCGTCCAGGGTGGCGAACAGCTTGTTTTCCGCGTAGACCCCCGCCCCGGTAAAGGCGTTGAGCAGGGTGGATTTCCCGGTGTTGGTATAGCCCACCAGGGCCGCCACCGGAACGGCGTTCTTCTCCCGGTTCTTCCGCCGCAGCTGCCGCTGCCGCCGGAGCTCGTCCAATTCCTTTTTCAGCTGGGTGATCTGCTCCCGGATCCGCCGCCGGTCGATTTCCAATTTGGTTTCGCCGGGGCCCCGGGTGCCGATGCCGCCCCCCAGGCGGGAGAGGATCAGCCCCTGGCCCAGGAGCCGCCCGGCGCGGTATTTGAGCTGAGCCAGCTGCACCTGCAGCTTGCCCTCGCCGGATTTTGCCCGCTGGGCGAAGATATCCAGGATCAGGGTGGTCCGGTCGATCACCTTGACGCCGATGATCTCCTCCAGGTTCCGCGTCTGGGCCCCGGTGAGCTCGTCGTCGAAGATCACCACGTCCGCCTCCAGCGCCTGGGCGTCCAGCTGCAGTTCCTGGGCCTTTCCGCTGCCCACGAAGGTGGCGGTATCCGGCCTGGGGCGCTTCTGGAAGCTGCGGCCCACCACCGCGGCGCCGGCGGATTCGGCCAGGGCGGCCAGCTCGTCCAGGGATTTTTCCGTATCGATCCCCACCAGCAGCGCCCTTTCCGGCGCCTCCGCGCCCTCGGCGTCCTCCCCCTGCATGACCCGCCCGTCGGAAATGCGGATCTCCTCCATCCATTTTTCCTGGGGCAGCTTATTCAGGGGATAGATTTCCGTTTCCTCCACCCCGGGGACGCCGGCCTTCTTCTCCGTCAGGAACGCGGCGCTGACCCCGGTGATCCTGCCGTTTTCATCCACGCCCACGGCGCACATGCTGTCCAGCATCAAGGACCGCAGGGCCGCGATGTCCACGTCGCTCAGCCGCGGCGATCCGCCGGGATGGGTGTGGATGCAGCGCACGCAGGACAGCCGGCGGCTGTTGCGGCGCAGGTGCAGGTCCTTGAGCGGCACGTTGTCGATATCCCCCACCGTCACGTCCAATACGTCCCCGTCCCGGCTCACATACACCGCGATTTCCCGGTTCAAAGCGCACGAATGCCGCGCGAGCTCCGTCAGCAGCCCGCGCGGCGCAAATTCATTCCATTCAAAGGGGCAGTCGTACAGCGCTTTCAGTTCGCTGATTTCGCTGTCCCGGATCCCCTGGAGGTTCCCGTGTACGTCCGGCATGGTATCTCCTTTCCACGCCGGAAGAAGCTCAGTCGATCCTTTCCTCCGGGTGGTTTTTCAGATAGTCCTCCACCGCCGCGTGAATGGCCTCCTCCGCCAGCAAGGAGCAGTGCACCTTCACCGGCGGCAGCCCGTCCAGGGCCTCCATCACGGCTTTGTTGGTCAGGGCCAGGGCTTCCTTGAGCGTCTTGCCCTTCACCATTTCCGTGGCCATGGAGGAGGTGGCGATGGCCGCGCCGCAGCCGAAGGTCTTGAATTTCACATCCTGGATGATCCCGTTCTCCACCTTCAGATACATCCGCATGATATCGCCGCATTTGGCGTTGCCCACGGTGCCTACGCCGTCGGCGTTCTCGATCTCGCCCACGTTCCGGGGGTGGGCGAAATGATCCATTACTTTTTCGCTGTACATAGCCGCTTTTCCTTCCTGTTCTTCATTTTCCGGGCCGTTTGTTTACAATTCCGGCGTCAGGCTCATTCCTGCCCTTTCAAAAAATCGTCGTACATGGGCGACATGCCCCGCAGCGTTTCCACGATGGGCGGCAGCAGGCGCAGCACCTCGTCCACTTCCTCCTCCGTGCTGGTGTCCGTCAGCGTCAGCCGCAGGCTGCCGTGAGCGATCTCGTGGGGAAGGCCGATGGCCAGGAGCACGTGGCTGGGATCCAGGGACCCGCTGGTGCAGGCGGAGCCGGAGGAGGCGGACACCCCCGAAAGATCCAGCCGCAGAAGAAGCGCCTCCCCTTCCACATAGGAAATGGATACGTTCACATTCCCCGGCAGACGCGCCAGGGGATGCCCGTTCAGCCGGGCGTAGGGAACGCTGTCCAGGATGCCGCGGATCATTTTGTCCCGGAGATAAATCATTTTCATGCCGTTTTCTTCCAGGTTTTCCACGGCCTTTTTCAGCGCCGCCGCCATGCCCGCGGCCCCGGGCAGGTTTTCCGTGGACGCGCGCCGGCCCCGTTCCTGGGCCCCGCCGTGCAGGAAGGTATCCACCCTGGATCCCGTGCGGACGTACAGGGCGCCGATGCCCTTGGGCCCATGGAATTTATGGCCGGACAGGGAAAGCAGGTCCGCGTTCCACGCGTCCACGTCCACCGGCACGGCCCCCACGGCCTGCACGGCGTCGGTATGGAACAGGATGCGGCGGGCTTTGGCGATCTTCCCGATCTCCGCCACCGGCTCCAGGGTGCCGATCTCGTTGTTGGCCGCCATCACGGAAATCAGGATCGTTTTGTCCGTGATCGCTTCTTCCACGGCCCCGGGATCCACCAGGCCGTATTCGTCCACCGGCAGGTACGTCACCTCAAAGCCCTGCTTTTCCAGCCACTGGCAGGTATGCAGCACCGCGTGGTGCTCGATCTGCGTTGTGATGATGTGATTGCCCCTGCTCCGGTTGGCGAAGGCCGCGCCCTTGACGGCCCAGTTGTCGCTTTCCGTGCCGCCGGAGGTGAAATAAATCTCCTGGGGCTTCGCCCCCAGGCAGGCGGCCACCGTTTTCCGGGCGTCCTCCAGATATTTCCGCGCCTTCCGCCCGTCCCCGTGGATGCTGCTGGCGTTGCCGAACACTTCCCCGAAGCAGGGCAGCATGGCGGAAAGGGCTTCCGGGCATACGGCGGTGGTGGCGGCGTTGTCCATGTAGATCCGTTCCATTGCGTGTATCTCCTTTGCCTTTCTGAAAGGCGGCTTCGGGCTGCGCCCGAATTTCCTACCTATCCAATAGGATTTTCCGTCAGAAAGGATACCACGCCGCGGCGGGAATGTCAATACGCGGCGGAAAAATCCGCCCCGCGCCCGCCCCTTTTTATGCCCGCCGGGGATGGACAAAGCCGCGCCGCGATGGTATAATTTATTGTTGGAATTTTATTTCTCTTACAGGAGGACGCCCCTTTGAACGACACGGAAAACGCACGCCTGGAACGCCTGCTGGAAGAGGTGCAGAAGCCCGCCCGCTACATCGGCGGGGAAATGAACGCCACGGTCAAGCCCTGGGACAGCGTGAAAACCCATTTCGCCTTCTGCTTCCCGGACACCTACGAGATCGGCATGAGCCATCTGGGCATGAAGATCCTGTATTATCTCATCAACGGCAGGCCCGACGCCGTGTGCGAAAGGGTGTTCATGCCAGGGGCCAACATGGCGGACCGGATGCGGGAGGAAAGCCTCCCCCTGTTCGGCCTGGAAAGCCGCCATGCCCTCAGCGAATATGAGATCGTGGGCTTTACCCTGCAATACGAAATGAGCTACACCAACATCCTGGAGATGCTGGATCTGGGCCATATCGCCGTTTTTGCCAAAGACCGGGCCGAAGCCGACCCCATCGTGGTGGCCGGCGGCCCCTGCGCCTTCAACCCCGAGCCCCTGGCCCCCTTCGTGGACGCCTTCATGATCGGCGACGGGGAGGACGTGATGCACGAGCTCATCGACGTGATCCGGGACGGCCGGGCGGCGGGGCGCTCCCGAAAAGACATTTTCCGCAGCCTGGCCCGCCTGGAGGGCGTGTACGTGCCCTCCCTGTACGGCGTTTCCTACAACGGGGACGGCACGCTGAAGTCCTTTGCACCCAACGACCCCGCCGCCCCGGCGGTGGTAAAAAAACGGGTGGTGAAGGATCTTTCCGCCGCCGTGTATCCCGAATCCATCCCCGTCCCCTATACCGAGATCGTCCACGACCGGATGGTGCTGGAGATCATGCGGGGCTGCACCCGGGGGTGCCGCTTCTGCCAGGCGGGGATGCTGTACCGCCCGGTGCGGGAGCGCAGCATGGAAAGGCTGATGGAGCTGGCGGACAAGCTGCAGCGGTCCACCGGCTATGAGGAAATGAGCCTTTCCTCCCTCTCCTCCGGGGATTTCACCTGCCTGCCCCAGCTGATCCAGGCGCTCATGGACCGCTACCGGGAAAAGCGGGTCAGCGTCTCCCTGCCCAGCATGCGCATCGACAGCATCGTCAAGCAGTCCCTGGAAGAAACCCAGCAGGTGAAGCGCTCCGGCCTCACCCTGGCGCCGGAAGCGGGCACCCAGCGCCTGCGGGACGTGATCAACAAGGGCGTCACGGAGGAGGATCTGATCCGCTCCGTCACCGACGCCTTCGAGTGCGGCTGGAGCAGCGTGAAGCTGTACTTCATGATGGGCCTGCCCACGGAAACGGACGAGGATCTGCAGGGCATCGGCCATCTTGCCAAAAAGGTGGTGGACGCCTATTACGCCCTGCCCAAGGAACAGCGCAGCAAAAACGGCGTGAAGGTGACGGCCAGCGCCTCCGTATTCGTGCCCAAGCCCTTCACGCCCTTCCAGTGGGCCGCCCAGGACACCATTGAACAGGTCCACGAAAAGCAGGCGAAGCTGCGGCAGTACCTCAAAATCAAGTGCGTCAATTTCAACTGGCACGAAAGCCAGCTTTCCATGCTGGAGGCCTGCGTATCCCGGGGCGACCGGCGGATGGGCGATGTGATTTACGCAGCATGGAAGCGGGGCTGCCGGCTAGACAGCTGGAACGAGTACTTCAAATTCGATCAGTGGCTGGCCGCCTTTGAAGACTGCGGGCTGACCCCGGATTTTTACGCCTACCGGGAGCGGCCCTACGAGGAGTTGCTGCCCTGGCAGTTCATCGACGCCGGGGTGAGCCAGGAATACCTGAAAAAAGAAAACGAAAAAGCCAAGGCTGCCCAGACCACCCGGGACTGCCGGCGGGGCTGCAACGGCTGCGGGCTGCACACCTGGGGCGTGTGCGACTGGGTGAAGCATCCGCCCCTTAAGGATACGGACAAAACGTCCGCGCCGCTGTTCGACTGAGGGGGGATCGCCATGAAAATGATCGTCGTCTTTGAAAAACGCCCCCGCCTGCGCCACATCGGGCATCTGGACCTGATGCGCGCCATGCAGCGGGCCCTGCGCCGCAGCGGGCTGCCACTGTGCTATTCCCAGGGGTTCAATCCCCATATCCTTCTGTCCTTCGCCGCGCCCCTGTCCGTAGGCATGCCGGGCAGAAGGGAGATCATGGAGGTGCCCCTCGCGGAGGAGATGACCGCGGAAGCGTTCCTGCAAAAGCTCTCCTCCGCCCTGCCGCCGGATCTGCCCTGCCTGGAAGCGCATCCCGTGGACGACCGCCATCCCGCCCCCATGGCGCTGCTTTCCGCCGCCGTTTACGAGGCGGAGATGGAAACGGCGCCGGAGGGGCTTTCCGCCGCCATGGAAAAGTACCTGGCGCAAAAGGAGATCCCCGCCGTGCGCAAAACCAAATCCGGCCTGAAAAGCTGCGATCTGCGGCCCATGATCTATGATCTTTCCCTGACCGGCGGCGTCCTGCGCATGACGCTGGCCCTGTGCGAAAAAGCCACCTGCAAGCCGGATCTGCTGCTGGATTCCCTCTTTGCCTTTTCGGGCCTGCCCCGGCCCCGGGCGCTGATCACCCGGACGGCGCTGCTGGGCGAAAAGGACGGGGTGCTTTTGCCCCTGGAGGCCCTATGAGCAAGCAGATCCTGATAGAAAGCCGGAACGGGATGCGGGAAATCGCCCTCCTGGACGGCAGCCGTCTCATGGCGTTCATCACGGAGACGCCGGGGAAAATCGAGGCCGAGCAGATCTATCTGGCGGAAGCGGACCGGATGGTGAAGGGCATGGAGGCCTGCTTCGTCCGCCTGGGCGGGGAGCAGACGGGGTTTCTCCCCTTCTCCGAATGCAGGGAAAAGCCCCGGTCCGGCGACAGGTTCCTGGTGCAGGTGAAAAAGCCTCCCGTCGGCGGCAAGGCTCCGTATCTGACGCAGGATATTTCCCTGGCCGGGCGGTACGTGATCCTGACTCCCTTTTCCGATCGCCGGGCCGTTTCCAGGCGGGTGGAGGACGAGGCGGAAAGGAAACGTCTGCTGGCGCTGGCGGACCGCCTGCAAAGGGATGGCTGCGGCCTGGTGATGCGCCTGGAAAGCGCCGGAGCGCCGGAAGAAATGATCCGGGATGAAATTTCCGCCCTGTCCGAAAGGTGGGCGGCCATCCGGGCCCGCGCCGGTCAGATGGCCGCCCCCGGCCTGGCGGAAGACCGGATAGACGCCCTGCGGCGGCTGCTGCGGGACGAGCACGGGCAGGTGGACCGGATCTTGACGGACGACCCCGCTTCGGTCCCGGACCCGCCCGTTCCCGTGGAGGCCTGCGAAAATCCCTTTGATCTTTATTCCGTCCGCGCCAAACGGGAAAAATCTCTCCAGCGGAAGGTGTGGCTGGATTGCGGCGGCTTCCTGGTGATCGACAGAACCGAGGCCATGACCGTCATCGACGTGAACAGCGGCAAATTCACCGGCGGAAAGGCCGGCGCGGAAAGCACCTTCCTGAAGCTGAACCGGGAAGCGGCCCGGGAGATCGCCCGCCTGATGCGGCTGCGGGGCCTGGGCGGCATCGTTATTGTGGATTTCGTGGACATGCAGTCGGAGGGCAGCCGGGCCGCCGTAACGGAGGAAATGCGCGCCGCTCTGGCCGACGACCCGGTGAAAACCGTGATCCACGGCTTCACTTCCCTGGGCCTCATGGAACTGACGAGAAAGAAAACTGAGGAGAGCCAATGAGAGACGAACTGATCCGCATTACGGAAGAAGAAATGGCAGCGCAGAAACGCTTTGCCCGGGAATTCCAGTCCCTGCCGGACCGGCCCCGCACCTATCATATCGTCACCTACGGCTGCCAGATGAACGCCCACGATTCGGAGAAGCTGGCGGGCATGCTGGAGGACATGGGCATGACGGCGGCGCCCGCCCGGGAGGAAGCGGACTTCGTGCTGCACAATACCTGCTGCATCCGAGACAACGCCGAGCGCAAGGCCCTGGGCAACGTCACCTGGCTCAAGGAGATCAAAAAAGAACGGCCCGGGCTGCTCATCGGCGTCTGCGGCTGCATGGTGCAGGAGCCGGGCATGGCCGATAAAATCCTGCGCCAGTATTCCTTTGTGGATCTGGCCTTCGGCACCGGGAACATCCACGAGCTGCCGGAATTGCTTTACCGGGCGGTGGATACCCGCCGCCGGGTGGTGGCCGTGCCGGAGGAGCAGACCGTTCTGGTGGAAGGGCTGCCCATCCGCCGGGAATCCCCCTTCCAGAGCTACGTCACCATCATGTACGGCTGCAACAATTTCTGCTCTTACTGCATCGTGCCCTACGTCCGGGGCAGGGAGCGCAGCCGCAGCGCGGACGATATCCTCCGGGAAGTGGAAGGACTGCAAAAGCAGGGCGTTCAGGAAATCATGCTGCTGGGACAGAACGTGAATTCCTACGGAAACGATATGCCCGGCGGCGTCACCTTCCCGGAGCTGCTGCGCCGGGTATCCCGCACCGGCATCCCCCGTATCCGCTTCATGACCAGCCACCCCAAGGATCTGTCCGACGAGCTGATCGCGGAATTTGCGGAAAACCCCGTGCTCTGCCGCCATCTACACCTCCCCGTCCAGTCCGGCAGCAATCAGATCCTTTCCGCCATGAACCGGCGCTACACCCGGGAAACCTATCTGGAAAAGGTGGAAAAGATCCGCCGGGCCGCCCCGGACGTGGGCCTCACCACGGACCTGATCGTGGCCTTTCCCGGGGAAACGGACCGGGATTTTGAGGACACCATGGATCTGGTGCGCCAGGTCGGGTTCGACAGCGCCTTCACCTTCATCTATTCCCCCCGGGTGAACACCCGGGCGGCGGAAATGCCCAGCCGCATCGACCCCGCCCTGGCCACCGAGCGCATCGAGCGCCTCATCGCCCTCCAGGAGGAAATGACGCAGAAGCGTTTTTCGGAAATGAACGGCAGGCGCGAATCCGTGCTGGTCACCGGCCATTCCCGCCGCAGCGAAAATCAGCTCACCGGCAAGTGCAGTCGGAACATCAGCGTGAATTTCCCCGGCGATCCCGCTCTCATCGGCAGGATCGTGCCGGTGCGGATCACCGGCGCCGGCAAAACCACATTAAAAGGACAAATCATCGAAGGAGAATGAAAAAATGAATCAGCAGGTCGCCGACAAGGCCAAGGAACTGGCCCGGATCATTTCCCTGTCCCCCGAATACATTTCCATGCGGGCCACCGAGGACGCTGCGGGCCAGGACGCCCTCCTCAAAGATCTCTTCGCCCAGTACGACGAGATCCACCGCCAGGTGGAGGACGCCACGCTGCGCAAGGAGCCGGATTTCGATAAGATCGGCGCGCTTTCCCGGGATCTGGAAACCGTGCTGGAGCAGATCAAGGCGCAGCCCCTTTACCAGGCGCTGCAAAAATCCCGCAAGGCCTTTTCCGACATGATGGCCCAGGTGAACGCGGAGCTGTCCTCCGTGCTGAATCCCGGCGGCAGCCAGGGCGGCTGCTCCGGCAACTGCTCCGCCTGCTCCGGGTGCGGCTGAGGCTGCAGAAAAGCGGCGCTCCGCCGCGTCGGGCAGTTTGCTTTCCTTATCTGTTTACAAAAGGAGCGCGTCTATGGCTACGTTATCCCCCATGATGCAGCAATACATGCAGCTGAAAGCCCAGAATCCGGACACGCTGCTGTTTTTCCGTGTGGGCGATTTTTATGAAATGTTTTTCGACGACGCCCTCACCGCCAGCCGCGAACTGGAACTGACCCTGACGGGCAAGGACTGCGGATTGCAGGAGCGGGCCCCCATGTGCGGCGTGCCCTTCCACGCGGTGGACGCCTACGTGGCACGGCTGGTGGAAAAGGGCTACCGGGTGGCCATCGGCGAGCAGATGCAGGACCCGGCCCTGGCGAAAGGCCTGGTGGACCGGGACGTGATCCGCATCGTTTCCGCCGGCACCCTCACCGATTCCGCCGTCATCGGGGAAAAGCGCAATAACTTTCTCTGCTCCGTCTGCGTGGCGGGCCGCCGCTGCGGCGTCGCCGCCTGCGACGTATCCACCGGCGAATTTTTCGTCCGGCAGACGGACAATTCGCCCCAGGCGATCAAATCCGTCCTGGATTCCCTGAGCCCCGGGGAAATCATCACCAACAGCCCGGACGCCGTGCAGAGCTGCACTCCCCTCGTCTGCCGGAACTACAGCGCCGCCGCGTACCAGAGCCAAAACGCCCGGGAAACGCTGCTTTCCCATTTCGGCGTCAGTTCCCTGATCGCCCTGGGGCTGGACCAGTCTCTGTCGGCCGCCGCCTGCGCCGCCGGGGCGCTGATGCGGTATCTCAACGAGACCCAGAAGAATTCCCTCCAGCATATCTCCCGCCTGCGCATCCAGGAAAAGGGCGATCTGATGCCCCTGGACAGCGCCACGCGGCGCAACCTGGAGCTGACCGAAACCATCCGGGGCCGCAGCGCGAAAGGGTCCCTCCTTTCCATCCTGGATGAAACCGTCACCGCCATGGGCGGGCGGCTGCTGCGCTCCTGGGTGGAGCGGCCACTGATCTCCAAAGCCAAGATCGAGGCACGCCTCGCCGCCGTGGAAGCCCTGTTCGGCCAGCCGGTACTGGCCCAGAACCTGCGGGATCAGCTCGCCCACGTTTACGACATGGAACGGCTGCTTTCCAAAGTTTCCTACCGCACCCTGAACGCCCGGGACTGCCTGTCCCTCCAGCGTTCCCTGGAACGGGCGCCCGAGGTGCTGTCCCTGCTGGGCAACGTGCCGGGCGACGCCCTTTCCTTCCTCGGGGACCTGCTGGATCCCCTGCCGGAGCTGAACGACCTGCTGCTGCGGGGCATCTCCCCGGACGCGCCGCTGCTCCTCTCCGACGGAAATATCATTCGGGCGGGCTACAACGAACAGCTGGACGAACTGCGCCGGGCCTCCACCGAGGGCAAGCAGTGGCTGATGGACCTGGAAGCCAAAGAGCGCGAAGAAACAGGCATCAAGAACCTGCGCATCCAGTACAACCGGGTGTTCGGCTATTACATCGAGGTCACCAAATCCAATTACGATCTGGTGCCCCTGCGCTATCAGCGGCGGCAGACCCTCACCAACAGCGAGCGCTTCACCACCGACGAGCTGCGCGCCATCGAAAGCAAGCTGGTGGGCGCCCAGGAGCAGGCGGCCAAGCTGGAATTGCAGCTGTTTGAGGACATCCGCGCCCGGATCAGCGAAAATATGGGCCGGCTGCAGTCCACCGCCCTGGCGTACAAGACCCTGGACGCCCTTCTTTCCCTGGCCCGGGTGGCCATGCTGCGGCATTACGTGCGCCCACAGATCACCGAGGACGGGGTCATCGACATCAAAGACGGCCGCCATCCCGTGGTGGAGGCCTCCATGCCGGACATGGCCTTCGTGCCCAACGACACCCATATGGACGGCGACGCCCACCGCATGCAGATCATCACCGGCCCCAATATGGCGGGCAAGAGCACCTACATGCGCCAGGTGGCCCTGATCACGCTGATGGCCCACATTGGCTCCTTCGTCCCCGCCCGGGAGGCGAGCATCTGCCTGGTGGACGGGGTGTTCACCCGGGTGGGCGCTTCCGATGATCTGGCCACGGGGCAAAGCACCTTCATGGTGGAAATGAGCGAAATGGCCTATATCCTGCGCAACGCCACGGACAGGTCCCTGGTGATCCTGGACGAGATCGGCCGGGGCACCTCCACCTTCGACGGCCTCTCCATCGCCTGGGCGGCGGTGGAATACCTGGCGGACAAGAAAAAATCCGGCGCCAAGACCCTGTTCGCCACCCATTACCACGAGCTTTCCGAATTGGAAGGCCACCTGGAGGGGGTCAACAATTTCTGCGTGTCCGTCAAGGAGCACGGCGAGGAAGTGATCTTCCTGCGCAAGATCGTCCCCGGCGGCGCGGACAAATCCTTCGGCGTCTACGTGGCCCATCTGGCGGGGGTGCCCCGGCCCGTGGTGGCCCGGGCCCAGGAGATCCAGGCCCGGCTGGAGGTCAACCAGGTGAACAACGTCACCATCGGGCAGAACATCCTGGGCGCCGGCCACAAAAAGAAAAACGAGCAGGTGGACCTGATGGAATACCAGAAAACGGAATTCGTGGAGGAGATCAGAAGCCTGGACGTCATGGCCATGACCCCCATCGACGCGCTGAACAAGCTGTTTGTACTGAAAGAAAAGGCAATGAAGCTGTAATTTCATTTAAACAGTATATGCTTCTATGAAAAAAGGAGGATAAATAATGAGAGCTCACGATGCGTACCTGGCCCCTTTTCTAAAACTTAGTGATGCTGAATTCAATATTCCTGTTTATCAAAGAAATTACTCTTGGGATACAGAAAACTGTCAACAGCTTTTTTCTGATATAGAAACAATTACCAACACTCAAAAGGATCATTTCATAGGTTCGATTGTGTATGTATCTATTGGTACTGCAACTGAACCATATTATAACATTATTGATGGACAGCAGCGTATTACAAGTGTGATGTTGTTTCTAAAAGCATTGTATGATTCTACAGATGATGACAAATTTAAAAAACAAATCAGAAATGGCTTTTTGGTAAATACTGGATTTGATGATCAGCCAAAAATGAAACTGAAGCAAGTTGAATCTGATCAGTCTATATTTGAAAAAATAATCATGCAACAAGATTTTTTAGAAGATGCTTTTAGCACAACTGAAAAAAATAGTAATGTTTATAGAAACTATAGTTTCTTTAAGGATAGGATTGAACAGTCCTCTTCTACACTTCAAAGTTTATACAGCGCAATATTTAAGTTGGAAATAATTGATGTTTGCCTTACAACTGAAGACCCCCAAGAAGTATTTGAGAGTATGAATTCTACAGGAAAATCACTTACAAATACTGATCTGTTACGAAACTATTTGCTTATGGATCTTAAAGGAAATCAACAAACAAAACTATATAAAAACTATTGGTTACAAATAGAAAAAAACGTCGGATCAAAACTAATGGAACAATATATGGTTCATTATTTGATTATGAAGCGAAAATCAGATAGTATAAACATTCATCGGCGTAGTGGTAAAATTAATAGGAATACACTATACGATTGCTATAAGATTTATTTTCCACCTGAAAACAAAGCAAATAATGGAACAGAAAGATTATTAGCGGATATGTACCATTTTTCTACAATATATAAGAAAATCGTAAATAATAATGCATTAACCGAATTAGATAAAGCAATTAATGAGCTAATTTATGAACTAAGTGCTGAACAGGTTGCCATATTTTTAATGCACTTATTATATGTTCAAGAACAGGGAATAATAAGCGATGAAGATATGTTACTTGCTGTAAGAGCATGCATTTCATATGTGCTTCGAGTTCGGATTTTTAAAGGAAGCATTGCAAACCAATTTTTTGCTCTTGCTATTCAGTATTTTGATCGTGGAGACTCTTCCGTTCCTTTTATAACCCGTGTATGGGATGCATTGAATAGTGGTCAAGGAAGTTATCGATTTCCAAAAGATAGGGAGTTTCAAAATGCTTTTGAAACAAAAGATATGTTCTTGGAGTTTAAGCCACAGATGTTAAGATATATCCTTTACAAATTTGAAAGAAAAGTTTCAAAAGAAGTCGTTGAACCTGATAATGTAACAATAGAACACATTTTACCTCAAGAGCCAGAAAAATGGCAAGAGCATTTACTTAAAATCCATGATAATTCATACAGAGAATATACTCACAGAATTGGTAATCTTACCTTAACGAAGCTTAACTCAGAAGCGTCAAATAATCCATTTGAGAAGAAAAAAACAATATACGCAAAATCGGGATACATGATTACCAGAGAAATTGCAAATTATTCTGATTGGACAAGTAATGAAATCAGAAAACGTTCAAATGCAATGGCTTTAGAAGCTCTAAAAATATGGCCATTACCGGAAAAGTATAATCAAGATATTTCTGCCAGTGCATGGAGGATAATGGATGATCAAATAGAAGAAGTGTATAATCAGTTAAGTGAAATGATAAAAGAATATGATCCATATATATTTGAGGAGCTAAAGAAAAATTGGATAAATTTCATTAAAGATAAAAAAATCATTCTTTCCGTTGTTCCTTGCCAGTCCTATATGTGGATTACTCTAAATACAAATCTTGAAAAGCTTACACCAAATGACAGTTTAGAGGATATAACTGAAAAAGGACATTGGGGAATAGGAAAATGTAGAATGAAATTAACAAATAATGAAGATATATGGACAGTACTTAGCTATATAGAGCAAATACTTGATAATAAAAAAATGTAATTCATCTTGTATATTTTAATCTTGAGGTGAATCAATTTATGGAATTACGACCCATCCGTCAGCTGCCCCCCGAGGTGATCGGCCAGATCGCCGCGGGCGAGGTGGTGGAAAAGCCCGCCGCAGCCATCAAGGAACTGGTGGAAAACAGCATGGACGCCGGGGCCACCGCCGTCACCGTGGATATCAAAGAAGGGGGTCTGGCCTCCTTCCGGGTGGCGGACAACGGCAGCGGCATCCGGCCCTCCGATATCCGGCTGGCCTTCGCCCGCCACGCCACCAGCAAGATCCGCACCGCCGAGGACCTTTACGGCGTCAAGTCCCTGGGGTTCCGGGGCGAGGCCCTGGCCTCCATCGCCGCCGTCTCCCGCCTGAATTGCCAGACCCGGGCCCGGGGGGAAGACACGGGCCTCACCGTGCGCAACGAGGGGGGCGAGATCCTGGAGATCCGGGAGGCCGCCTGCCCCGAAGGCACCACCTTTACGGTGAAGGATCTGTTTTTCAACGCCCCGGTGCGCCGGAAATTCCTCAAAAAGCCCGCCGCGGAAACCGCCGCGGTCAGCGATCTCATGGCCCGGCTGATCCTGAGCCACCCCGCCGTTTCCTTCCGGTTCATGGCGGACGGGAAGCTGGTGTATTTCAGCCCCGGGGACGGGAAGCTGGACAGCGCGGTGATGAGCGTCTACGGCGCGGACACATTGAAACTGCTCACCAGGATCGAGGGCAGCATGAACGGCGTGATGCTCTCCGGCTTCGTGGGCGTGGGCGACGCCAGCCGGGGCAACCGCAGCCACGAGCATTTCTTTTTGAACAGCCGCGCCATGCGAAGCGGCCTGCTTTCCTCCGCCCTGGAGACCGCCTGCCGCCAGCGGGTGATGATCGGGCGATTCCCCCTGTGCGTGCTGCATCTCACCATGCCTTTTGAAAACGCCGACGTGAACGTGCATCCCAACAAATGGGAAGTGCGCTTCCAGGACGAGCGAGGCGTGCGGGAGGCGGTGGAAACGATCGTGTACGAAGCCCTGGAAAAAACCAACGAAGCGCCGCCCATCCCGCCGCTGTATCTGAATCCGGAAAGCGCCGCCCCGGCCTCCGCGCCGCCGCCCACGCCCATCCGGGTCAGCGAGCCCGTCCCCGCGCCGGAAAACGCCCCGGCGGCCCTGACGTCCTCCGATCAGCGGCTTTCTGCCTTCACGGAAGACGGGGCCCTGCCCGCCTTCGCCCCGCCCGTTCCCCCGCAGGACCGGCCCCGGCCCCAGGTCCCGCCCGCGATGAGCAGGCCGGCCCCGGCCGCCCTGCGGGACAGCGGCGCGTCCCTCCTGCCGCCCCGGAAGCCCTTCGATCCGGCGCAGACCGCCCCGGCAGCCCCGCAGCAGGTGGAGGCCGCCCCGGTGGCCCAGGCCTTTTCCCAAACGCCGCTTCGGGTCATCGGCGTGGCGTTCGATACCTATATCCTCATGGAATACGGGAACCTGCTGATCCTGGCCGACCAGCACGCGGTGCACGAACGGCTGCTGTATGAAAAATTCATGCGGGAAACCGCCTCCGCCCCGGCGTCCCAGGCCCTGCTCGTTCCTTTGGCCGTTTCCCTTTCCAAGGCCGAATACGCCTGCTATGAAGAAAATGCGGACGCGCTTAAAAAGGCGGGCTTTGATCTTTCCCCCTTCGGGGACGGCACGGTGCAGCTGCGGGGCGTGCCCATCATCCTGGGCCAGCCCCAGGCGGAAAAATGCCTGCTGGACGCGCTGGACGAGCTGATCGCCAATCCCTCCAGCACCCCCGCGGACCGCACCGGCCGGGTGATCCAGATGGCCTGCAAGCACGCCGTGAAGGGCGGAGAAAAGCTGCCGGAGGACAGCGTATGCCAGCTGATCCGGGACATCGCGGATCAGAAGGTCACCCCCACCTGCCCCCATGGCCGGCCCCTCATGGTGCAGCTCACCCGCACCGAGCTGGAAAAGCGCTTCCGCAGGATCCAGCAATGAAAAAAAAGCGCGTCATCGGCATCGTGGGCCCCACCGCCAGCGGCAAAACCGCCCTCTCCCTCCCCGTGGCAAAGGCCCTGGGCGCCGAAATCGTCTGCATGGATTCCATGCAGATCTACCGGGGCATGGACATCGGCACCGCCAAGCCCACCCCCGCGGAGAGGGCCCTCGTTCCCCATCATATGCTGGATCTGCTTTCGCCGGATCAGGAGTATTCCGTATCCCAGTACGCCGCCGACGCCCGGCGGGCCATTGAAAAGATCCACACGCCCCTGCTGGTGGGCGGCACGGGGCTGTATCTGCAGGCCCTGTCCCTGCCCATGGATTTCGGCGCGGTGGGCGGGGATGATAAGATCCGGAAAAAATATCACGCCCTCGCCGATGCGGAAGGCTCCCGGGCCGTTCACGACCGGCTGCGGGCGGTGGACCCCGTATCGGCGGAGAAGCTGCACCCCAACGACCTGCGCCGGGTGATCCGGGCCATCGAGGTCTACGAGCTTACCGGCACGCCCCTTTCCGCCCGGAAAATGCCCGGGCCCGAGGACGCGCCGTACGATTTTCTTCTCTACGCCGTCGATCTGCCCCGGGACGCGCTTTACGCCCGGGTGGACCGGCGGGTGGACGAAATGATGGCCGCGGGGCTCATGGACGAGGTGCGCGCCCTGCTGGAAAACGGCCTTTCCCCCGACGCCCAGAGCATGCAGGGCCTGGGGTACAAGGAGCTTATCCCGGTGGCGCTGGCCGGCGCGCCGCTTGCGGACGCCGTTTCCCTCATCAAGCTGCGCACCCGGCATTTCGCCAAGCGGCAGCTCACCTGGTTCAAACGGGACGGGCGCATCCGGTGGCTGCCCTGGCAGCCGGGAGCGCCCGCGGAGCCCCTGATCGCAAAAATCATCGAAGAAGCAACGGAGGAATAAATGGATATTCTCTCTCTCATCGCCCGGGCGGAGGCGGACTGCCATCCCGTTTTCGCCGCCCTGGAGGAAAACGAGATCAAAAACACCCGCCGCGTGCTGGACGCCTTCCATGCGGAGGACATCGCTCAGCGCCATTTCGCCCCCACCACCGGATACGGCTACGACGACATCGGCAGGGACAAGCTGGAAAAGGTGTTTGCCCGGCTCTTCGGCGTGGAAAGCGCCATCGTGCGCCCCGCCGTGGCCTGCGGCACCGCAGCCCTTTCCCTATGCCTGTTCGGGCTTCTGCGGCCCGGGGATCATCTTCTCTCCGCCGCCGGCACGCCTTACGACACCATGGAAACGGTGATCGGCCTTGCCGGGAACGCCCCGGGGAACCTCAGGGAAATGGGCGTTTCCTATTCCCAGGCGGAAATGGCGGAGGATCAGACGAAGCTGGACGTGCCCGGGGTGCTTTCCGCCATCCGGGAAAACACGCGGGTGATCCTCATTCAGCGCAGCCGGGGCTATGCCTGGCGCGCCTCCCTGCGCCCGGAGGACATGGCGCCGCTGATGGCCGCCGTACATGAAAAGCGCCCGGATATTTTTATCATGGTGGACAACTGCTACGGCGAATTCCTGTCCGACCGGGAGCCCACCCACTTCGGCGCGGACGTGTGCGTGGGGTCCCTGATCAAGAATCCCGGCGGCGGCATCGCGCCCACCGGCGCGTATCTGGCGGGCACGGAGCGCGCCATTTCCCGCATCGAAGGGCGCCTCACCGCCCCGGGCCTGGGCCGGGAGGTGGGCAGCTACGCCGCCAGCTACCAGCCCTTCTATCAAGGCCTGTTCATGGCCCCGCACACCGTCACCCAGGCGGTCAAGACCGCGGTGCTCTCCGCCCGCGTGTTCGAGCTGCTGGGCATGAAAACCACCCCGGCCTTCGACGCTCCCCGGGCGGACATCATCCAGGCCATCGAAATGGGCGCGCCGGACAGGCTGATCGCCTTCGTGCAGGGCATCCAGGCGGCCTCCCCCATCGACGGCAGCGCCGTGCCCGAGCCCTGGGATATGCCGGGCTATGCCGATCAGGTCATCATGGCGGCGGGCACCTTCGTTTCCGGCGCCAGCATCGAGCTCAGCGCCGACGCGCCCATGCGCGCTCCCTATACGGTCTACCTCCAGGGCGGGCTCACCTACGCCCACGGAAAACTGGCGCTGCAGAGCGCGCTGGAGAAAATGCTCCGCTCCGGCGCCCTCGCCTGACAGTTTTTTCCCCCTTGTTCTCCGTCCGTCCCTTGCCTTACAATGATACCGAGCAAACGAAAAAAGGGAGGAAACAGTATGAAAGCGTTGTTTATCGGCGGCACCGGCGTGATCAGCACCTCCATCACCCGCCTGCTTCTCCGTCAGGGGTGGGAGGTGACGCTGATCAACCGCGGCACCCGGGCCGCAGACGTGCCCGGCGCGGAGATCCTCACCCTGGACGTGAACGACGAAAGCGCCGTGAAGAAAGCCCTGGAAAATCGCCGCTTCGACGTGGCGGCGGATTTCATTGCCTTCGTGCCGGAGCAGGTGCAGCGGGATATCCGCCTGTTTTCCGGCAGAACGGACCAGTATATCTTCATCAGCTCCGCTTCCGCCTATCAAAAGCCCCTTTCCTCCCCGGTGATTACCGAAGGCACCACCTTATCAAACCCCTATTGGGAATACTCCCGCAACAAGATTTTCTGCGAGGAGATCCTCTTTAACGCTTACCGGAAGGAGGGCTTCCCCGTCACCGTGGTGCGCCCCAGCCATACCTTTTCCTGGCGCTCCCTGCCCCTGGCCATCCACGGGGACAAGGGCCCCTGGCAAGTGCTCAAGCGGATGATGGAGGGTAAAAAGGTGCTGATTCCCGGGGACGGCAGCAGCCTTTGGGCCGTGCTCCACAGCGACGATTTCGCCCCCGCCTTCGTCGGCCTCATGGGAAACCCCCACGCCGTCGGCCAGGCCGTGCAGATCACCGGCGAGGAGCTGCTCACCTGGAACCAGATCATGGAAGCGGTGGCGAAGGCCGCGGGCGCGGTATACCGCCCCTGCTTCGTTCCCTCCGAGATGCTGGCCAAGTGCAAAAAGTACGATTTTGAAGGCGCGCTGATCGGCGACAAATCCAACACCGTGATTTTTGACAACAGCCTGCTGCACCGCCTGGTGCCTTCCCTGCCGCCCCGAAAGCGCTTCGATCAGGCCGCCCGGGAATGTGTGACCTATTTCCTCAGCCACCCGGAACTGCAGACGGAGGACCCGGAATTCGACCGGTTCTCCGATGCGGTGATCGCCGCCATGGAGCAGGCGGAGGATGCCATCCGGGACCTGTGAGGCATCAAAAAACGCCGTACTTCGCGTACGGCGTTTCAGGGTGTCGACTTTGTCGACACCCTGTGAAGGAAAGGCCGGAAAACCGTCCTTTCCTTCGACACATCAATTTATTGTAAAAAGGCATTTCCGAGCAAGTATGCCCGGAAATGCTCTTTTTACGGTCATAAATTGATATAGGAAGCGGTCAAGGACCGCTCCTCGGACCGGCAAACCCGGTCCTGCGGATTGTTGATGAAGGGGCTAGGCCCCTTCATACTTCCCCAAAGCATTTTGTCAACAATTTAAAACGCCGTACTTCGCGTACGGCGTTTTTTGATGCGTTTTTTACTCAAGGTGCTCAAACATATCGTTCACTCCGGGCGTATCGTTTCCCACGGCGGAATAGAACAGCCCGAACAGGGAATTATCGTATTTCCCGAAGTCCTCCACCTTGTACTTGCCGGAGGCCGCCTGGCTGCGGTGCATGTTGAAGGCCTCCGTGGTGATCTCAAAGGCGGTCTTGCCGCCGAAGGCATCCAGGGGCTGCCGCCAGTCGAAATCCAGCATGCCCAGGTCGCTTTGATACAGGTGCAGATACGCCTTTTTCACCTGCCAGGGGCCGTACTGCGCCGCGGAATCCGGGTATTGGGATGCGTCCGCGGCTTTCAGGATGCACTTCTGCACCGCATAGGAGCAGGCCTTGTGTGCCCCGTGGCCGTATTCGCCGTTCACGTCGTGGGTCACGATCACGTCGGGCTGATACCGGCGGATCAGCTCCGTCACATAGGAGAAAAACGTGTTTTCATTCCACAACCGCAGGCACGTATCCCGTTTCCTGCACCACTGATCCTTGAATTTGCTGGACGGCATGACGGGATAGGAGCGCACTCCGCAGTGCCACAGGCCGTCCAGCAGCTCCACGTTGCGGAAGCCGTTCATCTGGGCGATGTACACCACGATCACTTTTTTGCCCATCTGCCCGCTGTAATAGGGGATCACGCCGCCCATGTAAAGCAGTTCGTCGTCGGCGTGGGCCACCAGCACCATCATGTCCGCCTTGCCCTCGAAGGGCTGCCAGCGCTCCACCCAGTCCGGCAGCTCGCCCTCTCCCAGCACCTGCAGCTTGATGATGGCGAATCTATCCTGCTTCGCCTGGGGCCGGATGCGGAATTTTTCCAGCGGCTCGTCGAAAGCGATATACTCGTTGAAATACGCGCCCTCGTGCTCCAGCGCCGTCTGCCATTCCTTGCCTTCTCCCGGCACCTGGATCACCGTGTCGATGGGCTTTTTCCCCCAGCGGATGAACACGCCCTGGGCGGGCTTTCCCTGGGGGCAGGTCACCTCCACCCAGGCGTTGGCCTCCGGCTGATACCACATGGACATGGTGCCGTTATCCAGCATTTTTTCTTTGTCGCTGCCGTAGTGCGATACCCGGATGCCGCACTGAGGCGTGATATCCGCGGCTTCTTCGGCCAGGGCGGCAAAGCACAGCAGCGCCAACAGCACCGCCAGGCAGATCCAGAATCGTTTCATGCTCTCCTCGCTTTCACGCCGTCAGCCGATGGCGCTTAAGTATTTTTCCGCCTTCCGGCCCACTACGGCATAGGCTCTCGGCCCCGTCAGGATCCGCTTTGCCGCGTCCATGGCGTCATCCATCGTCACCCTTTCAATGGCGGCGATGGTTTCCTCCGGGGGGATCACCCGGTTCAAAAGGATCTGATTGTGCCCCAGGGCGCTCATGCGGTTATAGGCGCTTTCCAGCCCCAGGATGAAGCTGCCCTTCAGCTGGGCTTTGCTCATCTGGAATTCCTTTTGGGTGATCCCGCCGTCCATGAGCTTCCCGATCTCAAGATCGATCTGCTCCAGCACCGTTTTGCAGTGCCGGGGGCTGGTGGCGGCATAGATGGTGAATTCCCCGCAGTGGGGATAGCTGCTGGGCCCGGAATACACGGAATAGGCCATGCCCAGCTCCTCCCGGATGCGCTGGAACAGCCGGGAGGACATGCCGCCCCCCAGGATGTTGTTGAACACCGCGGTGGGATAGACCAGCTCGCTGCCCATCTCGTGGGACCGGAAGGACAGGCACAGATGCACCTGCTCCGTATCCTTATCCCGGGCCAGCTTCCGGGGCGCGGGAATGGCCTGGGCGTCGGGGTATTCCTCCCCTTCCGCGCCCTGCCACGCGCCGAAATACTGTTCCATCAGCTCCCGGGCGCGCCCGGCGGTCACATTGCCCGCCAGGGCCACCACGGCGTTTTTGGGGCCGTAATGCCGCCTGCGGAAGGCGCGCAGGTCCTCCGCCGTATATGCGGCGATCCTGTCTGCCGGGCCCAGGATGCTCTGGCCCAGGGACTGCTTTCCGAACACCGCCTCGGCCAGCACGTCGAACACCACTTCCTCCGGCGTGTCCTCCACCATGGCGATCTCCTCCAGCACCACGCCCCGTTCCTTGTCCAATTCTTTTTCATCCAGGGCGGGATCGCACACGATGTCCGAAAGGATATCCGCCGCCAGGGGCAGGTCCTCGTCGATGACCTTGGCGTAATAATTCGTGCACAGCTTGCTGGTGGCGGCGTTGAGCTGCCCGCCGATGCAGTCCATTTCCTCGGCGATCTGCCGGGCGGTGCGCTTGCGCGTGCCCTTGAAGGCCATATGCTCCATAAAATGGGAAAGGCCGTTTTCTCCGGGGGTTTCCAGCATGCTCCCCGCCTTCACCCACGCCCCGATGGATACGGAGCGCAGGGAGGGCATTTCCTCCACCAGCACGGTCAGCCCGTTGTCCAGGATAAATTTCTCCATTACCTGCTCCTTGATTGAAAACAGAGGGGATGCATTTAGCTTCCCCCCTGTGTTTCCGTTTTATCAGGGCTTATTTCCGGCCGTCCCTGCGCGGGGGCCGGGATACGGCGGGCGCGGAGCGGGTGAAATTGGGGTTATCGTAGGTGATGTCGTTGCGGATCAGGTTGATGCGGCCCTGGGCGTCGATCTCGCAGACCTTGACCTCCAGTTCGTCGCCCACCTTCACCACGTCTTCCACCTTTTCCACGCGCTTGTTATCCAGCTTGGAAATATGGATCATGCCGTCCTTGCCGCCCACCAGCTCCACGAAGGCGCCGAAGTTCATGATGCGCACCACCTTGCCGGTGAACACGTCGCCCACTTCGATGTCCTTGGCGATGCCCAGGATGATGGATTTCGCCTTGTCGGCGGCTTCCTGATCGGCGGTGGCGATGAACACCCTTCCGTCGTCCTCGATGTCGATCTTGACGCCGGTTTCGTCGATGATCTTGTTGATCATCTTGCCCCGGGGGCCGATGACCTCGGCGATCTTTTCAGGATTGATGGAGAAGGTGATGATCTTGGGGGCGTACTTGCTCAGGTTCTCCCGGGGACGGCCGATGGTCTCCAGCATGATGCCCAGGATGTGCAGCCGGCCCTTGAGCGCCTGGTTCAGCGCCCGGGAGAGGATCTCGCGGTTGATGCCCTTGATCTTGATATCCATCTGGATAGCGGTGATGCCGTTCTGGGTGCCGGCCACCTTAAAGTCCATGTCGCCCAGGAAATCTTCCAGGCCCTGGATGTCGGTGAGCACCTCGATCTTGCCGGTTTCAGGATCCTGGATCAGGCCCATGGCCACGCCGGCCACCGGCGCGTGATTGTGCACGCCCGCATCCATGAGGCTGAGGGTGCTGCCGCACACGGAAGCCATGGAGGAAGAGCCGTTGCTGCCCAGGATCTCGGATACCAGGCGCAGCGCGTAGGGGAATTCCGCCTCGGTGG
>JAFZQK010000021.1 GCA_017620455.1 Clostridia bacterium | reverse complement strand
CGTGCTGCACACCCATAACACCGCGGGCACCGGCTCCATGACCCTGATCAAGGCCGTGGAAGCGGGTGTGGACGTGATCGACACGGCCCTGTCCCCCTTGGGCGGCGGCACCAGCCAGCCCGCCACCGAATCCATCGTGGCGGCCCTCAAGGGCACCGAATACGATACCGGCCTGGACGAAGAGCTGCTGGCCAAGATTGCCGAGCATTTCCGCGGTGTGGCCGAGCGCCTCACCAAGGACGGCTGGCGGGATCCGGACAAGGTGCTTTCCGTCAACGCCAAGGCCCTACAGTATCAGGTGCCCGGCGGCATGCTGAGCAACCTGATCGGCCAGCTCAAGCAGGCCGGGGCCATGGATAAGTATTACACCGTGCTGGAGGAAGTGCCGCGGGTGCGCAAGGACTTCGGCTATCCGCCCCTGGTGACCCCCACCTCCCAGATCGTGGGCACCCAGGCCGTGATGAACGTGCTGGGCGGCGAGCGCTATAAAATGGTCACCAAGGAAAGCAAGGGCCTGCTCAAGGGCGAATACGGCCGCCTGCCCGCCCCCGTCAACGAGGATGTGCGCAAGAAGTGCATCGGCGACGAAAAGGTGATCACTTACCGCCCCGCCGACGATATCGCGCCCGAACTGGACAATTACCGCAAGGAGATCCGGGAATACAGCCAGCAGGACGAGGACGTGCTCTCCTACGCGCTGTTCCCCCAGGTGGCCACCAAGTTCTTCCAGTGGCGTCAGGCCCAGCAGCTCAAGGCCGATCCCACCGCCTACAACAAGGAAGACGGCACCATGCCCGTGTAAACGGGCCCCGTACCTGCATACAAGCCCGGCGTCGGCCATCCCGGCGCCGGGCTTTCGTTTGTTTCTTTCACGGGACGCCGCCCCGCACGCCCCCGCCCGCGGCGGCTTTTTTTGTTCTGCGCGGCCGGCTTATGCCGGATTTTATTACTTCTTTGTTACATTATAGACTTTGAACGATTTTTTTAGTATAATAAGGGCGAAACAGTGAAAAACGGCGGTCGCGGCGGAAAAGAGGGGAAGCCATTGGATTGCGAGCTTCAAAAAGCCAGCATGTGGAAGCGCATTTCGGCTTTTCTGTTCGACGCGATCCTGCTGGGCATCGTGGCGGTCCTCTTTGCGTGGGGGCTTTCCGCCCTGACGGGGTACGACGGCTACAGCCGCACGGTGACCGAAAGCTATGAAAAATACGGCGCGCAGTATGGCGTGGACCTGCGCATTTCCAAGAGCGAATTCGACGCCCTGCCCGAGGAGGAAGCCCGGAAGGTGGAGGAGGGCATCGCCGCCCTCAACGCCGACGCGTCGGCGCTGCGCGCCATGCAGATGATGATGAGCCTGTCCGTGCTGATCGTGTCCCTGGGCCTCTTTTTCGCCTTTCTGGCGATGGAGTTCCTGATCCCCCTGAAGCTGGGGGAGGGGCGCACGCTGGGCAAAAAGATCTTCGGCATCGGCCTCATGCGGGCCGAGGGCGTGCGGGTGAACGCGGTCACGCTGTTCGTGCGCGCGATCCTGGGGAAATACGCGGTGGAAACCATGGTCCCCGCGCTGATCCTGCTGATGATCTATTGGGGCACCATCGGAGTGGTGGGCCCCGCGGTGCTGTTTCTGATCCTGATCGTGGAGGCCGCCGTCATGGCCGCCACCCGCACCAACGCCCTGATCCATGATCTGCTGGCCGGCACCGCCGTGATCGACGCGGCCAGCCAGAGGATATTCGACACCCGGGAGGAACTGGCGGCCTACAAGGCCCGCCTGGCCGCGGAAGCCGCCGCCCGGGAGCCTGACTGAGAAAAATCACCTGCAAAGGAGGAAGGAATACCGCATGAATATCGTCCTGCAGAACCTGACCAAGATTTTCCCCAGCCGGAACAAGAAATCCGGCGAAGAGGTGGTGGCCGTCAACAATTTCAATTTTGAGATCCCCGACGGCAAGCTGATCGGCCTGCTGGGGCCCTCGGGCTGCGGCAAGAGCACCACGCTGTACATGATCAGCGGGCTGCAGAAGCCCACCAGCGGCAGGATCTTCTTCGGGGATGACGACGTGACGGAAATGTCCACCGAGAACCGGGGGATCGGATTGGTGTTCCAGAACTACGCCCTGTACCCCCACCTGACGGTGAAGCAGAACATCCTCTTCCCCCTGCAGAACCTGCGGGGCAAGGACAAGATGGACAAGAACGCCATGCTGGACCGGGCTTACGAGGCCGCCAAGCTGGTGCAGATCGAGCAGCTGTTGGACCGCAAGCCCAGCGAGCTTTCCGGCGGCCAGCAGCAGCGCGTGGCCATCGCCCGGGCACTGGTGAAAATGCCCAAGGTGCTTTTGCTGGACGAGCCGCTCAGCAACCTGGACGCCCGGCTGCGGCTGCAGACCCGGGAGGAGATCCGCCGCATCCAGAAGGAAACGGGCATCACCACCGTGTTCGTGACCCACGATCAGGAGGAGGCCATGAGCATTTCCGATATGATCGTGGTGATGAAGGCTGGCATCGTGCAGCAGATCGGCAAGCCCCAGGACGTGTACGACGATCCGGCGAACCTGTTCGTGGCCAAATTCCTGGGCACGCCGCCCATCAACGTGTTCTCGGGCCGGGTGCGGGAAGGAAAACTGTACATCGGCGAGGACAGGATCATGGACGTGAACGGCGTTCCGGATCAGGAAGTGGTGGCGGGCATCCGGCCGGAGGGCTTCGTGCTTTCCGACGACGGCCCCCTCACCTGCACGCCCGTGAACGTGGAGGTCATGGGCCGGGACGTCAGCGTGGTGTCCACCCATCCGGCGTCCATGAACCCGCTGGTGCGCTCCATCATCAACGCGGACAACCGCATCGAGCTGGGCGACAGCCCGGTGCGCTACGCCGTCAAGCCGCGCAAGCTCTTCATTTTCAAGAAGGAAACCGGGGAACGGATCAATTTTGAGGTGAAGTGATATGGTAGAGAGCAAACAACAGTGGAAGGCCTGGCTGTATCTGGCGCCGGCCATCGTGCTGCTTCTGATCTTCACCGTGTGGCCCATCATCAACACGGTGACGATGGCCTTCCGGGAGGATTACAGCGGCCTGGCCCACATCGGCGGCGAGACCGCCTTCCGCTTCGGCATCGGCAACTTTGCCAAGGTGGCCCAGAACGCGGAATTCAAGCAGGCGCTGACCAACACCGTGCTGCTGTGCGTGATCTCCGTGCCGGTGAGCACCGTGCTGGCCCTGCTCATCGCCGTGGCGCTGCACGCCATCAAGCCGCTGCAGAAAGCGCTGCAGACCATCTTCTTCCTGCCGTACGTCACCAACTCCATCGCCATCGGCATGGTGTTCGCCGCCATGTTCAACGTGATCGGCAGCGTGGGCACCCGCCGGCCGCTGATCAGCAGCTACGGCATCGTGAACGACATCATCCGCTTCTTCGGCGGGAACTGGGTGAACTGGATCAATTCCGGCTCGGAATACTGGGCCAACATGTTCGTGCTGATCACCTATATCGTCTGGAACGCCCTGCCCTTCAAGATCCTGATCCTGCTGGGGGGCCTGACCGGCATCAACAAGCAGTATTACGAGGCGGCGAAGGTGGACTCCACCCCCCGCTGGCGGGTGCTGACCCGGATCACCGTGCCGCTGCTTTCGCCCATGCTGGCCTACGTGGTGATCACCGGGTTCATCGGCGGATTCAAGGAATACACCAGCATCGTGGGCATCTTCGGCGAATCCATGGGCCCGGTGCACGACGCCCACCGCATGAACACCATGGTGGGGCTGATCTACGATTCTCTGGCCAGCAACAACCAGGGCCGCGCCAGCGCCGCCGCCCTGATCCTTTTCGGGATCATCCTGGTGGTCACCCTCATTAACCTCTGGGTGAGCAAAAAGCACGTGCATTATTGAGAAGGGAGGCGGCAAACGTGTCTCAGAGCGTCATGAAGGTGATGCAGGGGCGGGACCTGCGCAAAACGTCCGCCCGGCAGAAGATCACCCACGTCCTTTCCCAGGCGGGCATTTACGCATTCCTGCTTTTGATGGCCGCCGTGGTGCTGTTCCCCTTCTACTGGATGGTCATTTCCTCGCTGAAATCCTTGGCGGAATACCGCCTCAGCCCGCCCACCTTCTGGCCGGTGCAGGCGCTGTTTTCCAATTACGCGGACGCCTTTACCACCGCCAGCCTGGGCGTGCTGTTCAAAAACACCATGATCGTGGGCCTGGTATCCACGCTGCTGTCGCTGATCATCACCATTTTCACGGCCTTCGCCTTCGCCCGGCTGCAGTTCAAGGGCAAGGAGCTGCTCTTCGCGGCGCTGCTGGCCACCATGATGATCCCCGGCGAGCTGTTCACCATCACCAACTACGCCACCGTCACCCAGCTGAACATCACCGGCACCTACACGGTGCTGATCGTGCCGTTCCTGGTGAGCGTGTTCTACATCTACCTGCTGCGGCAGAATTTCCTGCAGATCCCCAACGAGCTGTATCTGGCCGCCAAGGTGGACGGCACCAGCGATATGAAATACCTGTGGAAGGTGATGGTGCCCCTGTCCCTGCCCACGCTGATCTCCATCACCATCCTGAAGATGATGGGCGCCTGGAACAGCTACATCTGGCCCCGGCTGGTGGCCAACGACGAGGCCCACCGCCTGATCACCAACGGCTTGCGCAACGCCTTTACCGATACCACGGGCGATGTGAACTATCCCGTGCAGATGGCGGCGGTGGCCCTGGTAAGCCTGCCGCTGTTCCTGGTGTTCGTGTTCCTGCGCAAGTATATCATGAGCGGCGTGAGCCGCAGCGGCATCAAGGGGTGATCCCCTGCGGCGCGCCCGATCCCCCGGTTATCTGGCGTCAATGCCTGTAACATACATCAACCACTCCCAGAAGAAAGGAAGGAAAACCAAGATGAAGAAAATCGTCTCTGTGCTCCTGCTTCTCGTCATGCTGATGAGCGTGTGCAGCTTCGCCTCCGCGGAAGACGCGCCCGCTTACGACGGCAGCGAGGTCACCATCCGCTTCTACCACACCATGGGCAGCAACCTGACCGCGGTGCTGGACAGCTACATCGCTGAATTCAACCAGCTGTATCCCAACATTCACGTGGAATACACCTCCGTGGGCAGCTATGACGACGTGCGCGACCAGGTGTCCACCGAGATCACCGTGGGCAACCAGCCCAACATCGCCTACTGCTATCCGGACCATGTGGCCCTCTACAACCTGGCCAAGGCCGTGCAGACCCTGGATGATTACATCGGCAGCACCGCCGAGATCACCCGCGCCGACGGCACCTCCGAGATCATGGGCCTGACCGCGGAGCAGAAGGCCGACTTCATCGAAGGCTACTACAATGAAGGATTGCAGTTCGGCGACGGCAAAATGTACACCATGCCCCTGAGCAAATCCACCGAAGTGCTCTACTACAACAAGACCTTCTTCGAGGCCAACGGCCTTTCCGTGCCCACCACCTGGGACGAGCTGGGCGAAGTGTGCGCCAAGATCGTGGAGATCGATCCCATGAGCATCCCCCTGGGCTACGACAGCGAGGCCAACTGGTTCATCACCATGACCGAGCAGCTCAAGACCCCCTACACCAGCGCCACCGCGCCGCACTTCCTGTTTGACACGCCCGAGAACCGCGCCTTCATCAAGCAGTTCCGCGAGTGGTATCAGGAAGGCTATCTGACCACCCAGAAGCTGTTCGGCGGCTATTCCTCCGGCCTGTTCACCTCCACCAGCGAGATCAAGGGCTACATGAGCATCGGCTCCTCCGCCGGCGCCACCTATCAGCGCCCCGCCAAGGATGCGGACGGCAATTATCCCTTTGAAGTGGGCATCGCCACCATCCCCCAGGCCGACGCCTCCAACCGCAAGGTCATTTCCCAGGGCCCCAGCCTGTGCATCTTCAAGAAGGCCAATCCCCAGGAAGTGGCGGCTAGCTGGCTGTTCGTCAAGTACCTGACCACCAACGTGGATTTCCAGGCTGAGTTCTCCATGGCGTCCGGCTATGTGCCCGTCATCAAGTCCGTGGCCCAGAATCCCGTGTACGCCGAGTTCCTGGCCAACGCCGACGGCGGCAACTATATCTCCGCCCTGAGCGCCAAGGTCTGCCTGGAGCAGCAGGACGCCTATTACACCTCTCCCGCCTTCAACGGCTCCTCCACCGCCCGCGACGAGGTGGCCGCGCTGCTGCCCGCCTGCCTGACCATCCCGGACAGCGCCGATGTGGACGCCGAGATCGATAAGCTGTTCAAGAAGGCCGTCGAGAGCTGCGAATACAGCCTGTAACGAAAACGACTGTGGGAGGCGCGCCATGAAGAGATTCCGCTGCCTGGCCTGCGCGGCGCTTTGCGCGCTGCTGGCCCTTGCGGGGCACGGCCCGGCACGGGCGGAGACGGATTATGCCGCCTCCGTCCGGCTGGATTACACCTCCGGGACAAAAAAGCAGGCCGTGACCGTGAAAACCTTCGTGGACGGCGACACCACCCATTTTTCCGTGCCGGAATCCGTCGATCCTTCCGGTGTGCTCAAGGCGCGCTACCTGGCCTGCAACACGCCGGAATCCACCGGGAAGATCGAGGAATGGGGGAAGGCGGCCGCCCGCTTCACCAGAGAAAAGCTGGAGAACGCGGAGGAGATCGTCATCGAATCCGACGGCGCAGCCTGGAACACCGATTCCACCGGCACCCGCTGCCTGGTGTGGGTGTGGTACCGCCCCGCGGGACAACAGCAATTCCGCAACCTGAACATCGAACTGCTGCAGGAGGGCTACGCCATCGCCAATTCCTCCGCGCAGAACCGCTACGGGGACACGTGCATGGCGGCCATCGCCCAGGCCAGGGAGCTGAAAAAGCACGTGTACTCCGGCGAAAAGGACCCGGATTTCTACTACGGCGACGCCATCGAGCTCACCATCCGGGAGCTGCGGCTGCACCCCGAGCGCTACGAGGGGAAAAAGGTGGCCTTCAGCGGCGTCGTCACCCTGAACCACGATAACGCCGTCTTCATCGAGGATTACGACGAGGAAACGGGGCTGTACTTCGGTTTCAGCGCCTACTACGGCTTCAACATGAGCGGCGCCGGGCTGGACGTGCTGTCCGTGGGCAATGAAGACCGCATCGTGGGCACCGTGCAGTATTACGAGGCCGGGGAGACCTGGCAGGTATCCGGATTGAACTACCGCATGATGAAGCCCGACGATCCCGGCAACATCCGGCGGCTGTCCGCCGGCCATGAGGCCAGCTGGAAAAGCGTGACGCCGGAATGGCTGAACGGAAGCGTGACGCTGGAAACGGAGGACGGGCAAGAGACCCGCGCCTGCGCGGAAACGGCGCTGGGCACCTCCGTATCCCTGGCCGGGCTCACCGTGCTGGAAGCGGAGGACAGGACGCTACGCTGCGAAAGCGGCGGCGAAAGCGTGACGGTCCGCCTGGTTTTCCAGCCGGAGACGGCGCCGCTTCCCGGCAGCACCGTGGACGTCCGCGGCATCGTGGGATACTATGACGGCTATTGCGTATGCGTATACACCAAGGATGGGCTGACCATCCGCTGAATTCAGGAAGGAGAGAAACCATGAAGAAACTGACTGCCCTGCTGCTGTCCCTGTGCCTGATCCTGAGCGTGGGCGCGGCCCTGGCGGACGAAACGCCGGAACTCAAGGACGCCCGCAGCTACATCAACCTCATGTACAAGAACAAGCCCGCCAGCACCCCCAAGGACTACGAGGTAGTGGGCTCCGTGCCCGGTGAAAACGAGACCTTCACCGTGGAATGGACCGCCGATTCCGACACCATCGTCATCACCCGCGAGGAAAGCGGCATGGTGAAGATCGACGTGAACGAGGACAATCCCAAGGAAGTCAGCTACAAGCTGACCGCCACCATCCTGGACGCCGCCGGGAACTCCACCGAGATCTCCTTTGACCGGGTGGTGCCCGCCGCCATTAACCTGGACATTATGACGGAAGAAGAGATCGTGGCTGTGGCCTACACCCTGGAGGAGGGCGCCAAGCTGCCCGCCGCCACCGTGCTGACCGGCAAAATCGTGGCCATTCCCACTCCTTACAGCGAAGAGTATGACAATATCACCGTGAACATCCAGGTGGGCGACCTGGCCGACAACCCCATCCAGTGCTACCGTCTCGTGGGCGGCTCTTCCCTCCAGGAAGGCGACGAGATCGCCGTGCTTGGCGTCATCAAGAACTACAAGGGCACCATTGAATTCGACAAGGGTTGCTACACCATCGATCCCGCATACGCCCAGAGCGCCCGCGTGGCCGCCTATGCCTACACCCTGGAGGAAGGCGCGGCCATGAACCGTGAATCCACCGTCACCGGCGTGATCAGCGAAATCCCCAGCGCTTACAGCGAGGAATACAAGAACATCACCGTCAACATCGGTGTGCCCGGCCTGGCCGAAAACCCCATCCAGTGCTACCGCCTCACCGGCGAGGGCGCCGACGCCCTGCAGGTGGGCGACGAGATCACCGTCACCGGCACCATCAAGAATTACAAGGGCACCATCGAATTCGACAAGGGCTGCACCTTCACCAAGGCGGAATAAGCAGCGCCCTGAAGCGGTACGGGGTACGGGCCGGACGGTCCGTACCCCGCGTTTTCCATTTCACAGAAGGCGGGGGTCCGAAATGTTCGAAGCCATCCGGGACGCCATCGCGTCCCACGATCCCATCATCATTCACCGCCACAGCAGCCCGGACGGCGACGCCCTGGGCAGCCAGGCGGGGCTCAAAGCGCTGATCCTGGCAAATTACCCCGGGAAAACGGTGTACGCGGTGGGGGACGATCCCGGCCGCTACGAATGGATATCGGGAAAAATGGACGATGTGGCGGACGGGGAGTACTTATCCGCCCTGGCCGTGATCCTGGATACGTCGTCTCCCGCCCTCATCAGCGACGGGCGGTACCAACGGGCGAAAACCACGGCTCGGATCGACCATCATCTGTTCCTGGGGCCCATCGCGCAGATCGAGGCCGTCGACAGCAGCTTTGAAAGCTGCTGCGGGCTGGTGACCCAAATGGCCGTGGAGTGCGACTGGCGCATCACGGACGAAGCGGCCCTGGCGCTGTTTACCGGCATGGTGACGGATTCCGGGCGTTTCCGCTACGACGCCACCACCGCCCGCACCTTCCACCTCGCCGCCCGCCTGATGGAACACGGCATCGACCTGAACGCCCTCTGCCGCCGGCTGTACGCCGCCAGCCTTAAGGACGTACAGCTCCGGGCAAAATTCGCGCAGAAAATCCGGCTGACCCCCCACGGCGTCGCCTATATCTACACCGCCCGGGAAGAAATGGCGGCCCTGGACGCCGGGGTGTTCGCCATCTCCCGGGGCATGGTGAGCGTGATGAACGATATCGAGGGCGTGGATATCTGGGTGAACTTTACCGAGGCGGAGGGAAAAGTGCTGTGCGAACTGCGCTCCTCCCGCTTCGACATTAACCCCATCGCCGTCCGGTACGGCGGCGGCGGCCACAAAAAGGCCAGCGGCGCCACCCTGCCGGACCGGGAAACGGCCTTAAGGATGCTGGACGAACTGGATAAAATGGCGGAGGAAAACCAGCCTTGAACGAAGAAATCAAGCAAATCATCTGGGAAAAGATCCGGGCGTACGGCAGCATCATGCTGTTCCGCCACTCCCGCATGGACGGCGACTGCGCCGGGGCCAGCCGGGGGCTGCGGGCGATGCTGCGCGCCACGTTCCCGGAAAAAAAGATACTGCTGGTGGACGGCCAGCAGTCCGATTACCTTTCTTTCCTGGGACCGGACGACGCGCCCGTGTCGGACGCGGACTATTCAGACGCCCTGGCTATCGTGGTGGACACGGCCACCCGGGAGCGCATTTCCAACCAGAAATATGCCCTGTGCCGGGAGATCGTGAAGATCGACCATCACATCGAAACCGATCCCTACGGCGCGGTCAACTGGGTGGAGGAGGAGCGCTCCTCCGTGTGCGAGATGGTGGCCGCGTTCTATGAAACCTTCCGGGAGCGCCTGGTGCTCACCCCGGAGGCGGCGGAATGTATTTTCATGGGCATGGTGACGGATTCCGGGCGCTTCCGCTTCGGCGGCGTCACGGGGGAGACCATGCGCCTGGCGGGGATGCTGCTGGACGCGGGGGTGGACACGGAGACCCTGTACGCCAACCTGTATCTGCAGGATTACGCCGCCCTGAAATTCAAGGCGTACGTGTATGAAAACATGCAGCGCACGGAGCACGGCGTGGCTTATATCCACGTGACCGGGGACATGCAGCGCCGCTTCGGGCTGAGCTTTGAAACGGCCAGCAGCGTGATTTCCTACCTGGAAAATATCCGCGGCTGCCTGTGCTGGCTGGCGTTCATCGAATGCGAGCAGCCGGAGGAGGGCGTGCGGGTGCGGCTGCGCTCCCGGTTCATGTCGGTGAACGCCATTGCGGAAAAATACCGCGGCGGCGGGCACGCCTGCGCGTCCGGGGCCACGGTGTATACGCCGGAGGAGCAGGAGGCGCTGATCCGGGATGCGGACGATGCGGCGCAGGAATACCAGAAGACCCACGCGGGGTGGATGTGACCGATGAAAGGAGAATCAACGTGAAAAAATGGGTATGTTTCCTGTTGGCGGCGGCGCTGATGCTTTCGCTGGCAGCAGAGGCGCTGACGGAAGACCTGTTTCTGCCCGATCCCAGGAAGGAAACCTCCTCGGAGCCGGTGTTTTTGGAAAAGTATCAGTATATAAAGCGGGAACAGGAATACTTTGACGCCTGGTTTTACGCCGCGAAAGGGTTGGGCGATCAGGAAACGGTGGATGCGTACCTGAGCCGCTGCACTGCGGCGGGGTTTACCTGGGAAAAGGCCGATAATTTTTCAAAATACAATGCGTACAGGATCGAGGGGGGCGGTTTCGTCGCCTATCTCATCGCCGATCATGAAGAAAAATGGATCCTGTTTACCCAGCCGGGCATGACGCTGGAAACGAATATTAACCTCGACGATTTCATCTTTCCGGAAGACGAAGCCGTGTCGGTGCCGGAGGAAACCCCGCTGCCGGCGCAGCCGTTGATCCCCGATGCGGTGATTCCGGATATCGTGATCGCGACGCCCGTTCCCACCCAGGCGCCCACCGAGGCCCCGCCGGTGCGGGCGGTGCTGCCCAGCCCCTCTTACGAATTTGGGTGCAAAGGGACCCTGAAAGAAAAATTCGTTCAGACGGAAAGCTATACGGCCGACGGCTGGCTTTATGACGCGGAAAACGCGGACAACGTGGTATCTGCTTACTTAAGCCGCTGCCAGGAAGCGGGCTTCTCCTGGACGATGGGCGATTATCTGGGCATGAAGGACATTTATGCCGTGTTTTGCGGAGACCAGACGGCTTTCCTGACGACGCATTACGGCGATCAGGCCCTGCTGATCGTGCCCGAGGGCATGGAAAAGGAGCCCGAAAAGCCCGATCCCGAAGCGTATGAAGAAAACAAGCTGCTTTTGACCGTCAATGGGAAAACCCGGCAAATGAATTTCAGGCCCCGGTGGTATTATTATGCGGGTACAGACAGCATCTCAATGACAAAGCCCTCCACGAGAATGCTGATCGGAACGACCCTGATCTTTACCTCTGAATCCGACGCGTACGATCTGGTGATGTTTGCGCTGCCGAGGAATTTGAAAGTCAACGTCACCTATACGGCCAGAAAGGGTGAAAGGAACGACCTGTCCTTCATGCTGTATGAAAATGCGGGCCGGGGAACGGCCAGATTGTCTTCCGGGAAATTGGCCGTTTCGCCGGTGATCGAACTGAAATCCGTCGTTGGCGGAGAGGGGGGCGTGAATCAGACGAAGGTTGGCAATACGGTGCTGCATACGACCTTTGAAGCGCCCCTCAACAGCGAGAAGAGCCTGCAGGGCAGCGGCGATTATTTTTCCATCACACCGATCTATGCGAACGGCAACGAATACCGGGGGCATTTTGAAGGCTGCTTCGGGAACGGCGCTTACCAGGTATCCGGCACCTTCTGGACCAGACAGTAAACCGCCCGGGAAGATGCCGACGGGAAGGGAAAAACGGCCGCCCGAGCCGGCGTCCGTTTGCGCCTGAACGCGGAATAACAAAAAAACGCGCGCTTTTCGCCGTCTGACGGCAGACGGAAAGCGCGCGTTATTTTATTTCAGCTCCCGGACGGTGACCGGCACGGCGCTGTTTGGATATTTCACCGCGATCTGGTAATCGTCCTCGTAAATGATCCTGCCGGGCGGTTCCCCGCAGGCGGAGAGGTACAGCCGCAGGCCGTATTTTTTCGCCATGTCCCGGTAGAAGGTCATTTCCCGCCAGATGCGCTGGCCGTTTTCGTTGTCCTTGAACCAGGTGACGGCCCGGTCGGGATTCCCCTGGGCGTAAAACGGCGGCACGGGCAGCACCCGTTCAAAATAAGCCCGGTTTTCCCAGTACGCTTTTTCTTCCTCCGCCGTCAGCGCCTTTGCGTCCACCAGCTTGCCCACGGCGGTGAACAGCCCCCGGGGCTGCCGGGTGATATAGGCGGCGTCCGCCGTATGCACGCGGAAATAGCGCATCCTCATTCCTCCTTTTCCGGCCTGTCCCCGCCGGGCAGGGCGGAAAGGGCGTCCGGGGCGTACCGCTTCGACGGCAGCACCGTGAAGCGGCCGGGGAAGATCTCTTCGCAGATCCGCATTTCCAGCGCCTGCCGGTGGGCCAGATGGGAAAGGATCCCCTCCTCCCCCCGCGCGCCACGGGCCTTCGCCCAGGGCGAAGCGTCGAAGTACGCGCACATCATGGGAAACCAGAGTTCCCTGCCCTGATCGTCCGTGCGTTCCTTGCGGATCGCATCCAGGTTCCCTTTGACGTCTTCCGTTTTCAGGTAAAGAATGTGAAAGAATTTGCCTTCCAGCGCGTCCCGCACCCGGCGGAAAAACGAAAGGATCTCCTCGTCCGTTTTCTCCCGGAAAAGGATCATATCCTCCACCGTGTTCTGGAACAGGGCGCATTCAAATATAGAATTATTTCCCGTCCATCTTTCAAACCGGCCCAGGCGGATGGACGCGAAATCCTCCCAGGATACGAGGCCGTGGTAGATCTCATGCTGCTCCATTTCGCCGTAGAATCCCGGCGCGTCGGTGCGGACCTTAGTGTAGCACACCACGTACCGCGCCCCTTCCCGCACGGTGTTTTCCTCGATCAGCGGGCGGATGGACGCGTACTTTTTAAGAACCGCCCGGTACTGCGCCTCGGTCAGCCAGGCGCACCAGGCCAATTCCACGGGGGAGTAATCCCCCTCCCGGTACACGGCATACTCCGGGCGCAGCTCCGACAGCCGCTGAACGAGGGTGCTCTTGCCGCTGCCCTGCAAGCCCTCCACAAAAAAGTTCATAAGCGCCTCTTTCAAATACGGTCCGCCTTTTCCGGCCGGACGACGGATCACAGCGGCTGAACGGAGGAAATGATGGTCTCCGCCAGCGCCGCAAAGTCCGCGTCGGACATGGGGGCCAGGGTGATCTCCAGGATCAGGCTGGCTTCGTCGGTGTAGGCATAGGAGACCGCGTCAAACTGTTCGATGGGGTAGGTCAGCCAGGGCAGGCCGTTGATGGTCACGTCCCGGATGTCGATGCCTTCCTTTTCCACAAGGGCCCTGTAATCCTCCCGCATCAGCCTGCCCACGCCGATGCACATGACGGCGACGGCCTGCTGGCCGTCCTCGCTGGCGAAATAGGCGATATAGCCCTTCTCCCGGTCTTCCGCGGTGAGGGCGACGCTTTTGAGCGAGGCGGGGAGCCACATCTTCATGCCCGCTTCGGTGAATTCCCGGTATTCTTCCTCCGGCAATCCGGCGTCGGCGGTCAGGACGGCCTGCTCCGCTTCTTCCGCCGAAACGGCGGTCAGCGACAGCAGAAGGGCGAGGGCCAACGTCCATCCCAGCAGTTTTTTCATCATTGTCCGTCATCCTTTCCTGTTTACTTCCGGGTCCGCGTCCGATCCGGATGCTCTACTGGGATCATCATACTTGAAAAAGCAGAAAAAGGCAAGCGGAACCGGGGAAAATCCCGCCCCGGACCGGGAAAGCGGAAAAAATGGAAAAAGAGAGGGAACTTTTTTGCTCCCCGTCCGTCTAAACCGGTGAAAGCAGGAAACAAGGGCGCTGCGCCCTGAAAGCCGCCGCCCCCTCATCCGCGGCGGACGAAGCCTGACAAGGAGGAAAAAACGATGAAACACGGAAAATGGATTTGCGTGATCCTGGCACTGGTGACGCTCATGTCCCTGGCGGCTCCGGCCCTGGCGGAGGATACGATCTGGCAGAAGGGGGATACCGGCGAAAAGGTGCTGGAGATCCAGGCGCGCCTGAAGGAACTGGGCTACCTGGAAGAGGAAACCCCGGGCGCCTTTGACGAAAAGACGGAAAGCGCGGTCATGGCGTTCCAGCGGAGGAACGGATTGCTTTCCACCGGCATGGTGGACGGCAGGACCTGGACGGTGCTGTTTTCGGACGGCGCCGTGCCCAGCGTCCGGAACGATAACAGCTGGGACGGCTGGGACGGGCTGTGCGCCGAGGAATACGACAGCGCCGGCTATGCCAAGACCTATGCCGCGCCCATGGCGCTGACTACCTCCATGCCGGCGGCGGGCGCCGCCTGGGAGCCGTGGAACACCAACGAATACACCTTCATCCGGGAAAACGGCTTCCAGAATGTGTCCGCGTCGCCCCTGTCCACCTTCGCGGCGGACGTGGACACCGCCTCCTACGCCCAGCTGCGCGCCATGATCCTCGCCGGGCAGAAGGTGCCCCAGGATGCCGTGCGCATCGAGGAGATGCTGAATTACTTCCATTACGATTATCAGGGCCCCCAGGGGGACAGCCCGCTGGGCGTCACCATGGAGCTGGCCCGGTGCCCCTGGAACGAAAAAACGCTGCTGCTGCAGGTCGGGCTGCACGCCGTGGACATTGACGTGGAGGACCGCCCCCGGAACAACCTGGTGTTCCTGATCGACGTGTCCGGATCCATGTTCGGGTCCGACCGGCTGGATCTGGTGAAGCGGGCGTTCCTGCTGCTGCTGGACGAGCTGGCGCCCACGGACACCGTGTCCATCGTCACCTACGCTTCCCGGGACGAGGTGGTGCTCTCCGGCGTGCCGGCGGCGGACAAGGTGCGCATCATGGAAGCCATCTCCGCCCTGGAGGCGGGGGGCAGCACCAACAGCGCCGCGGGCATCCAGACGGCCTATCAGCTGGCGGAGCAGTACGCCGACGCGGGCAGCGTGAACCGCATCATCATGGCCACGGACGGCGATTTCAACGTGGGCATGACCAGCGAGGGCGATCTGGCCCGGCTGGTGATGGAAAAGAAAAAGAACGGCGTGAAGCTGACCATGCTGGGCGTGGGCTACGGCAATTACAAGGACAACAAGCTGGAAGCCCTGGCGGATTACGGCGACGGGAATTACTACTACCTGGATTCCATCTTCGAGGCCCGGCGCGCCCTGGTAACGGAAGCGGGCGGCACGCTGATCGAAGTGGCCCGGGACGTGAAGCTGCAATTGGACTTCAACCCCGCGCTGGTGAAGGGCTATCGGCTCATCGGCTATGAGGACCGGGTGATGGCGGCGGAGGATTTCGCCGACGATACCAAGGACGGCGGCGAGATCGGCAGCGGCCATCGGGTGACGGCGCTGTACGAGATCGTGCCCGCGGGCAGCGATTTTGATACCGGCAGCGCTTCCAGCCGCTATCAGCAGCCTTCCGCCGACGAAGGGAACGAATGGCTGACCCTCAGCATCCGCTATAAGAAGCCCGGCCAGGAGGAAAGCACCCTGGAGGAATACCCCCTGACGGAAGAAATTGCCGAAACCCTCAGCGACAATATGCGCTTCGCCGCCGCGGTGGCCGAGTGCGGCATGCTGCTGCGGGACAGCGAACACAAGGGCGATTCCACCTGGGCGGACGCGCTTTCCCTGGCCCGGGGCTGCGCCTCCGTGACGGGGGATCCCTACAAGGAAGAATTCGTGTACCTGCTGACGCTGCTGGAGCGGCAATCCGCCCTGGCCGAGTGATGCGGAGGGAACGCCCCGCAAACCCCGATCCAACGGAAACAAAACAAGAATACCCCGGCCGGCTTTCCCGGCGGGGCAAAAAAGGGGGAAACCGCCAAACGCGGTTTCCCCCTCAGGGTGTCGACAGAGCCGACACCCTGCGAAAAAAGCGGAATAGGGGTTCCGCTTTTTTCGATGCATCAATTTCTTGCAAAATGGCATTTTCGCAAGCAAAAACGCTCATTTTGCGGCCAGAAATTGATAGAGGAAGCAACATTCTGTTGCTCCTCGGCGACGTACATGCCGCCGCCTGCGGATGAGAATCGAAGGGGCTGCGGCCCCTTCGATGCATCCCCTGGGTTTTTCGACAGACTGGAAGGGGGAAACCGCTTTTGGTGGTTTCCCCCTCTGATTATCAGCAAAGGATTATCGGGCAGTATGGGCTTCGGCCCCTTCGTTCCCTCTTTATTCCGCCATCACCGCGTACACCTGGCGGAAGGCGTCCTTGATCTGCAGCCGGTCGTTCACCAGGCCGCCCCAGGGGCTGTTCAGGTTGTACACATACTGGCCCTTGGGGGCGAAGGGCATGTCGGTGAGGCTCCAGATGGCCACCACGTTCAGGGGGTTGCCCTCCTCTTCCGTATACAGGGATTTGAACATGGCGAACAGCTTGGCGTAGAACGCCGCGTGGGCGTCGGCCTGGTCCTGCTCGAAATTACGCACGGCCATTTCGGTGATCTGCACCCGGAGGCCCGCGTCGCGGTATCCCAGGATGGCGTCCCGGATCATGTCGATGTGGCTGTCCACCAGGCAGCCCTCCTGGGTGCCGTAGCCGCCGATATAGCCCTGCATGCCGATGCCGTCCATGAGCTTGCGGGGCGTGCCGTCCTCGTTGGTCGCGAAGCTGTTGACCTCCGCGGCCAGGGCCAGGATGGCCTGGGCCTTGTCGGGGAAGTAGGCGTTATAGTCGTTGTAATACAGCCCGATGTCCGCGCCCAGGGCGTCCACGGCGTTGCGGGCGTAGAGGAAGGCCCAGCTCACGTAATCGTCGCCCATATAATCCCGGAACAGATTGGTCTGCCCCGACCGGGAGGTGCGCAGCTGCCGGGGATCCCCCGCGGCGTATTCGTCGGTGTTGCCGGTGTCGGCCACGGCCTCGTTCACCACGTCCCAGCAGTATACCACGCCGGGGAATTTCTCCTCAAAGTGATTGATCACCTGGGTGATGTAGTATTCGGTGCGGGTCTTGATGGTTTCCTTGTCGGCGTAGGGCTTGCCGGAATCGTAGCCCTCGTGGAAATACCAGTCGCACATATAGGCGTCCCATACCAGCACGTGGCCCCGGATGCCGATGCCGTTTTCCTGGGCCCAGCCCACCATCTGGTCCGCCATCCAGTAGTTCATCACCGGCATGCCGTCCTCCGCCGCCTTGCTGGCCTTTTCGTCCAGCAGGGAATAGGCTTTCATTTCATTGGTGGCCGTCAGGCTGGAGAAGTGGCGCTTCACCAGGCTCAGGTATCCCTGATTGTTCAGCTGGTTGAAGGAAAAGCAGGTGCCCAGCCGGAAGCCGTACTGCTCCGTCAGGGCCGTCAGCGGCACGTCGTAGGAGGGGGCTTCCTCCGCCAGGGCGCTCCCGCAGCCCAGCAGCATTCCCAGCGCCAGCAACATTGCAATCATCCGTTTCATCGTTTTATCTCCTTTTCAATGAATGATCAAAAGCTTGAGATCCCGTGGGCGTTCACCAGGGCGTCCAGCCGCTGCCCGGCCCGGCACAGGGGGCAGTCGTGGCTGTCAGTGGTGTGATAATCGGGCAGAACGTCCCGGGCCTTGAAAATGGACACCACGGGGAATTCCTCGCAGGTATCCACGCAGGAGAAAATGGCGCCGATGCCCACCGGGATGCCGCCGTAATAGCGGATGGCCTCGATGGCCGCCTGGGCGGTGTAGCCCGTGGTGACGGACGCCGCCAGCACCAGCACGTGCTTGCCCACGATCATGGGGGCGGAATTGTCCCGGAAGATCAGCTGGCTGCCGGTGGTATGCTCCGGCGTGACCACGTAAATGGTGCGGTGGGCGTTCATATTGGAAAAGCCCGCCTTCGTCAGCTCGCTGGCCATGCAGGCGCCCACCACTTCCATGCCGTCCAGGCACAGCACGGTATCCACCACGGTGCTGGGGGTAAAGGTGCCCGCCAGCTGGATGGCCGCTTCCCGGGCCTCGCTCAGGCGGTGCTTGGTCATGGTCAGGTCGATATAGTAATTGATATGGCTGTGGCTGGTGGCGAAATGCCCCCGGGCCACGCGGAAGGGCAGATTGGAATTCTTCGTGGGATATTTGATCAGCTGGATGGCCATACGCACATCTCCTTTTAGGCGCACTGCGCAATGTTTGTATCTATCATACCAAATTCTGCGTCCGCTGTCAATCGAAGGCCGAAGGCCAACGGCAAAACGCCCGCCGCCCGGCGCGGTTTTTTTCTGTTCCCGCCGGGTAAGGGACGCCATTTTGTGCTATAATGCTGTCAGGCGGGACGAACGCGGAAAAGCAAAAGAACGGAGGAGAGCACCATGAAGGCAGATATCGGGCGGATCCAAAAGATGGAAGCGCTGCTGGACCGCTGCACGGCGGCTTCGGCGCGCCTGGATGAATCCCTGGAGGAAATGGACGCGATGCGCAAGGACATGATCCGCCTGTTCCGGTATTACGGCAGCGAAGCATGGCATGCGGACCGGGAGGCGGACCTGCCGGAGGGCGTCAGCGCCGGGGTGCTGTCCGAGGACGCGGCTTACGACGCCATCACCGCCCTGAGGGACAGCGCCTTCCATATGCTGAAGCTGGCCACGGACATCCTGGAGAACCGGATCTGAACGGACATAAAAAGAAGCGGCACTGGATTGTGCCGCTTTTTTTGTGCCGGCCGGCTCAGCGCCAGTCGATCTGATAATACTGGTTGATGGCGTAATCCTGCTCCCAGAAATGCCCGTGGGCGCCCTGCAGGCTCTTGGTGTAGCCCACCTGATCGGCCAGGGCTTTGAGGGCCGATTCGTAATTCCTGGTCATGACCCTGGGAATATCGGCGCTGCCGTCCCCGCTGTTCACCCGGTCCGCCGCGGCTTCAAACGCGGCCAGATAATCGTTGTAGATGCGCTCAAAATCCTCCACCGCCGCTTTCTGACCTGCCGTCAGGTCGCCCAGGCTGTTCGTCTGGGCCAGGACCATCTGGCCCTTGTGCAGCCGCTTCACGATGCAGAACCCGTCGTTGCTGAAGCGGATCTCATTGGCTTCCTCGGCTGCAACGCCCAGATAATCCTCGTTCATCCACCGGAGGAATTTCAGGCTCATGTAGGGCAGGGGCTCCGCGCTGATGCCGAAGGCCTCCTCAAGCACCCGGATGCGGTTATCCTGATCCAGAAGGCGGAACTGGAAATCCCCGCAGGTGGTATGGGTGCCGTATTCGCCTTCGATGGCATAGGACCCGATCTGCATCCGGCCCAGCTCCTGCGCCGTCCGGTACAGGGTGGTCAGCTCCGAGGCCTCGATGTTGGTGTAGAAATTGATGTTCTTGCCGTTGGCCGTTTCCCACAGGGCGTTGACCAGATCCCAGTTCCCCCACAGCTTCGCAATGATGGCGGCAATCATCTTCCGGCTGCGCTCGGTGCGGTTCTGATCGCTGCCGTCGATGCTCTTGCGGGCCCGGACGTAATCCATAATGCCCTGGCTGTCCAGGTGCTGCCGGCCGGGCGAGTATTTCCTGCCGCTGGTGCCGGTGAACTCCTCTTCCAGATCGAAGTCCACGCCGCCCAGCGTGTCGCTCAGCTTCACCAGCGCGTCCATATCCAGCAGCACGTAGGCGTCGATCTTCACGCCGCCCAGCAGCCAGCGCACCGTGTTCTGGGCCCGGCTGATGCCTTCCCGCACGGAAGATGCGCAGTTAAACGCATCGTTCATTTTATACATGCCGTACACGCCCGGCACGTACACCAGCGTGTCCCGGGGAATGGAAATCAGGTTGATCTGTTTTTTGGTTTTGTTGATGGACAGCACCATGATGGTATCGGTGTGGTAAGCCAGCAGCTCGGGGATGCCCAGTTCCCGGGCCTTCGCCGCCTTGCTGTCGCCCGCGCTGGGGCCGCTCTGCCCTTCGGCGCCGTGCTCGCTGCCCAGCAGCAGGATATTCACCACGTCGTCGGCGGACCGGCCGGGCACCAGCTCCTGCGGATCCACCAGGGGATGGGTGCTTCTATTCACTTCGGCCGCGCCCGGCGCCGCGATCCCCAGGATCAGCAGCGCCGCCAGCAGCGCCGACAGCAATTTGCTCCGGTTCATTTGCTTTCCTCCTTGCTCTCCTCGGCCGGCGGCGCGCCGCCGATCGCTCCGCTATTATAGCATAAGCCCGCCGTTCCTGCAACTCTCCGCCGCGCCCTGTTTTTCCGCTTGTCAAGCCGGGCGGTTTATTGTATCATCAAAGCGGTCCACTCAAACGCACGGAAAGGATGACGCAAATGAAAAAGGCCTCGCTGACGCTGCATCCCGATTACCGGATCGGCGAAATCTCTCCCCGGCTGTTCGGCGCGTTCCTGGAGCCCATCGGCGCCATGGTGAACGGCAGCATGTACAACCCCAAACACCCCACGGCGGACGGGCAGGGCATGCGCCGGGATTTTTATGAAGCGCTGAAGGCGGCGGAGCTGCCCTGCGTGCGCCTGCCCGGGGGCAATTTCGTTTCCGGCTGGCAATGGAAGGACTCCATCGGCCCTCTGTCCCAGCGCAAGGCGCATCTGGACCCGGCCTGGTTCCAGTTTATCCCCAACGACGTGGGCCACGACGAATACCTGCAGTGGGCCGAAAAAGCCGGCGCGGAGCCCATCTATACCGTGAACCTGGCCACCGGCACCTTACAGGACGCGGCGGACTGCGTGGAATACACCAACTTTGAAGGCGGCACCTGGTGGTCCGATCTGCGGAAAAAGAACGGCCATCCCGCGCCCTACGGCGTCAAAATCTGGTGCCTGGGCAACGAAATGGACGGCCCCTGGCAGATCGGATCCCGGGAAAAGGACCCCCGGGGCTACGGCGTAATGGCTCACGAAGCCAGCAAACTGATGAAATGGATCGACCCCAAAATCGAAACCGTGGCCTGCGTTTCCTCCTCGCCCTTCCTCAGCCACTATCCGGACTGGGACATGCAGGTATTGGAGGAATGCTACGGCACGGTGGATTATATTTCCCTGCATCATTATCATTCCGCCCCGCCGGACATGCCGGAAGCCCTGTTGGCGGGCTGCCTGGCCTATGAAGACTACATCCGCACAGAGATCGCCCTGTGCGATTTCCTCAAAACCAAGCTGCGCACGAAAAAAACCATGATGCTGGCCCTGGACGAATACGGCAGCATGCTCCGCCCCCGGGGAGAAGCGCATCTGGGCCTGGCAGGACGGCAGAACGCGGAAATGTTCGGCCTGTTCCATCCCGACCGCGCTTACGTCCGCCACGATCCGGACGACTGGTCAAGCCGCCGTATGCCGCCCATGCAGGGGGAGATGCTCTCCGCCCTGGGCACCGCCGGCACCATGCTGGTGATGCTGCGCCACGCCGACCGGATCAGGATCGGCTGCGCCACCGGCGGCCTGGGCTGCCTGGCCCGCACGGACCGGGAGCACGTGTGGAAGGGCGCCGCCTACTATCCCTTCACCCAGATGATCCGCTTGGCCCGGGGCGTGTCCCTGGCCTGCCCCGTAAAGTGCGAAACCTACGACGTGCCCGGCTACGCCATTGACGATATGAACCAGTACGGCGGCTTTTCCGATGTTCCCACGGTGCAGGCCGCCGCGGCGCTGAACGGGGAGAAAGAGGAGCTGAGCGTATTCGTCCTCAACGCGGACCTGGGGGAGGAGCAGGAGCTGCGCATGGACCTGCGGGCCTTCCCGGGCTGGCGCCTGGCGGAGCATACGGCGCTTTTCGCCCCCGAACAGGACGCGGTCAACACCTTCGATCAGCCGGAGCGGATCGTGCCCCGGGCCTGCCCCGATACCGTTCTGGACGGCGGCTTTGTCAATGCTGCGCTGCGCCCCGCATCCTGGAACGTATTCCGTTTCGTCCGCGTGAACTGACCCGCCGCAGCGCCGTTACCTGCCGGATTTGGTCTTGTTTCTTCCAAAATTAGGCATTGTATCCAGCTGGGCGCGGTGGTACAATATTACGGGCGCGTAAGAAACGCGCTTGATATCACAGGCAGCGCGGAAAGCGCGAAAGGAAGAGTACCATGAAGAAGATCATTTGCAAAGTGGAATACGACACCGAAAACGCCGAGCTGATCCAGAAGAAGGTTTTCGGCGCTTACGGCGATCCTGCGGGCTACGAGGAAATCCTCTTCAAGACCGCGGACGGCAAGCTGTTCCTGTACGGCAACGGCGGCGCGGAATCTCCCTATGCGGAAGAGACCATCAAGCGCATGTCCGCCGCCAAGGCCGAGGAATGGCAGAAGGCGTAAGCCCACGGCAGGAAAACAGCTCCGGGACCGTTGTCCCGAAGCTGTTTTTTGTTTTGCTTTTTTGATCCGGGGCGTTCATCCCCGTCCGCCGTCGCCTTACGCCTGGCCGTTCACGTACCGGCAGGCGGCCAGGGCGGCGGCGGAGCCGTCGGCCACGGCGGTGGTGAGCTGGCGCACGGCCTTGCTGCGGCAATCCCCGGCCACGAAGACCCCGGGGGTGCGGGTGCGGCAGTTTTCGTCGCTGTCAAAGTATCCCCAGGCGTTCAGGTCCGCCAGGGCCGCGAAGGGCCCGTTCTCCGGGATCAGCCCGATGGCCACGAACAGCCCGTCGCAGGGGAGGGCCGTTTTTTCTCCCGTCCGGGTGTTCTCCGCCTCCAGGCCGCGGAATGCGCCGCCCTCCGTCAAAAGGCGCAGGATCTTCATATCGGTCAGGAGCTTCACGTTCTCCCGGCTGAATAACAGCGCCTGCAGCCGCTCCTCCCCGGTGCACCGGGGAAGATCCTGCACCACGGTGACGGACGCGCACTTGTCCGAGAGCAGCAGCGCTTCCTGGAGCGCCGAATTGCCGCCTCCCGCCACACAGACGTTCTTGCCGGTATAAAAATCCCCGTCGCAGACGGCGCAGAAGGAGATGCCCTCGCCCACCAGCTCGTTTTCCCCGTCCAGGCCCAGCATCCGGTGCCTGACCCCTGTGGCGATCACCACGGCCCTTCCGTCAAACCGGCTGCCTTCCTCCGTCACCGCGGTCTTGTAATCGCCGTGATCCTCGATGCCCGTCACGGTTTCGATTTCGATTTCCGCGCCCTGGGCCAGGATCTGCTCCAGCATCCGGTCGGCAAACTCGTTGCCGCTCATCTGCAGCGTGCCCGGATAATTCTCCACCTTCGGGGAATGGGTGATCTGCCCCCCGAAGCCGCTCTTTTCGATCACCAGCGCGGTTTTCCCGTTTCTGAGGGCGTACAGAGCCGCCGTCATCCCCGCCGGCCCGCCGCCTACCACGATGATATCGTGCATGTGCTTGTGCCTCCTCTTTGGTTTGCCGGGGGCTTCTTCAGCCCCCGGACCCCTGAACCAGGGGGATTCTCCCCCTGGACCCGATCTTTTCTGCTGTTCAATATTCCCGGGCAGGCGACAAAGCCGCCTTGCGATGTGCATCGGAGTTTCCGGGGGCTTCTTCAGCCCCCGGGCCCCTGAACCAGGGGGATCCTCCCCCTGGACCCAACCTTTTATGCTGTTTGACATTTCCGGACAGTGGTGCACCCCGCGGCTATCCGGGGGGTTTCGTCAGCCCCCGGACCCCTGAACCAGGGGGGATCCTCCCCCTGGACCCGATCTGTTCTGTTTATCATTCCCGCGCAAGGGTACATCGTTTCCTGGACGTATTTTGGGGATTGTCCTAAGCAAACAGATTCTGCCAAACTACAGCAAACAGCTTTGTCAGCTCCTGGGCACTGGAAAACAAGAAACGCGCCGGGGAAAGCATGCTTTCCGCCAGCGCGTTTCTGTGTTTTCCGGCGCGCTTTGCGCGCTGCTGGGCGGCTTTGCCGCCCGCCCAGGAGCGGCGGCAGTTATCATGATTGCGGGTCCAGGGGGAGGATCCCCCTGGTTGGGGGTGTGGGGGCGAAGAGCCCCAGCGTCTGTTTGGCTCAGTTCTTCCGCATCAGCCAGCCCTTGATATCGCTGACGCCGCGGTATTTTTCATACCCGTAAGCGCCTGCCAGCACCAGGGTGGGGGCCTGTTTCACTTCGTATTTTGCCACCAGATCCGGCTCCTCGTTGGCGTTGACGGCGGTGTACCGGATGCCGGCCTTATCCAGCAGGGCCATGGCGGCCTTGCAGTTGGGGCAGGTGGGGGCCTTGAAGAGGATCACGCTGCCGGTCTGCTTTTCAGCGGGCGCTTCCGGGGCGGTTACGGGCTCCACGGGCGCGCAGCAACCGGGCTCCTGCGCCGCTTCCAGGGCGGCGTCCTGCAGCGTGGGCCGGGGGCCCTGATGGGTCAGATGGCTGTGGCCGATATCGTACACCTTGCGGTCCTTGAATTCCTGGGCCTTGCCGTCGTTCCAGTTCTGCACCGGGCGGTAGTAGCCGGTGATGCGGCTGTACACTTCGGTCTTCTGGCCGCAGATGGGGCAGGTGTACTGCTCGCCGGTCAGATACCCGTGATCCCGGCAGACGGAATAGGTGGGGCTCATGGTGTAGTAGGGCAGCTTGTAGTTTTCCGCGATCTTGCGCACCAGGTTGGCCGCGGCCTTCCAGTCCGGCAGCTTTTCGCCCAGGAAGGCGTGGAACACGGTGCCGGAGGTGTACAGGGTCTGCAGTTCGTCCTGGATATCCAGGGCGGAGAACACGTCCTCGGTATAGCCCACGGGCAGGTGGGAGGAATTGGTGTAATAGGGCGTGCCGTTCATGTTGGCGGTGATGATGTCCGGGTATTCTTCCTTATCGTGCTTGGCAAAGCGGTAGGTGGTGGACTCGGCGGGGGTGGCTTCCAGGTTGTACAGGTCGCCGTACTTCTCCTGGTAATCGCTGAGGCGTTCCCGCATGTGGTTGAGCACGTCCCGGGTGAAGGCCTGGGCTTCGGGGGCGGTCAGGTCCTTATGCAGCCACTTGGCGTTGAGGCAGGCTTCGTTCATGCCCACCAGGCCGATGGTGGAAAAGTGGTTGCTGAAATTGCCCAGATAGCGCTTGGTGTAGGGGTACAGCCCCTGGTCCAGCAGCTTGGTGATCACGGTGCGCTTGGTTTTCAGGCTGCGGGCGGCAATATCCATCAGGCTGTCCAGCCGCTTGTAGAAATCCTTTTCATCCGCGGCCAGGTACGCGATCCGGGGCATATTGATGGTGACCACGCCGATGGAGCCGGTGGATTCGCCGGAGCCGAAGAACCCGCCGCTCTTCTTGCGCAGTTCGCGCAGGTCCAGCCGCAGGCGGCAGCACATGCTGCGCACGTCGCTGGGCTCCATATCGGAATTGATGTAATTGGAGAAATAGGGGGTGCCGTATTTGGCGGTCATTTCAAAGAGCAGCTTATTGTTTTCCGTTTCGCTCCAGTCGAAATCCCGGGTGATGGAATAGGTGGGGATGGGATACTGGAAGCCACGGCCGTTGGCGTCGCCTTCGATCATGATCTCGATGAAGGCTTTGTTCACCATGTCCATTTCTTTCTGGCAGTCGCCGTAGGTGAAATCCATTTCCCTGCCGCCCACGATGGCCGGCAGGTTTTTGAGGTCGTTGGGCACCACCCAGTCCAGCGTCACGTTGGAGAAAGGCGCCTGGGTGCCCCAGCGGCTGGGGG
>JAFZQK010000020.1 GCA_017620455.1 Clostridia bacterium | reverse complement strand
TTCCACGTATCGTCCATCTGGAAAATCACGTTGCGGTTGATCAGCGAAAAGACCAGCAGCATGACTGCGGCCACCACCACCAGCAGTGAAAAGATGGAAAACAGGATACGTTTTGCCATGTATCTTTTCATGAACACACCAACTTACGCTTAAAATTTTTTCATCCGGCAAAAGCAACACGTGGGGAAGCGGCATGACGCCGCTTCCCCATGGGCTGTTGCTTCTTGCTTATGAGGCAAGGCCGAACTGTTTTATTAGAACAGGCCGATAACCTTGGTCATGTAGCCGGCGCCATTACCCAGGAAGGTATTCAGGTAGGTATTGGGATCGCCGTAGTCGGGGCCCCAGCCGGAGCCGTAGAACATATCGAAGTTGCCGGCTTCGCCGTTGGAAGCGCGGTAGCCGCAGGCGTAGAAGTCTTCGGTGGTGGTGGCTTCGATCAGGTTCACGATCACGTTGTCGGTGCCCAGGGTCTTTTCGATGACCTGCTTATAGGCCTGAGCTTGCGCGGTGTTGCCGGCAGAGGGGCCGTAGTACACCACGTCGATCTGGATGGGCCAGGCAACGGTGTCGCCCAGTTCTTCCTTCGCGGCAGCCAGGTATTCCTGGGCAGCTTCGGGATTGTACCAGCCGTCGATGGCGTCGGTCACGTTGACCTTGCAGCCCATTTCGTCCAGATAGTACTGGACCATCTCGCCGTACATGGTGCCGGCGGGGAATTCATGGCCGTTCTGGTCCACGGTGGCTTCGCTCAGCTGCACGAACTCGGGATGGGTGTACATGTTGCGCAGGTTGGCGTACTTCAGGTCTTCGCCGCGGGAGGTGGCGTTCTGGGTGCCCTTGTCGAAGGCATGCTGCAGGGCCTTGCGGAAGTTCTTGTTCCACAGAGCGGTCTGGGTGTCGATCTTCTGCTGTTCGGTCTTGGGAGAAGCGCAGGCGCCGGACGCCAGGGCGAAGGTGCCGCGGTTCATGTTCAGGCCGCCGAAGTAGGAGGTGGAGGTGGTGTCGGACACGTAGGCATACTTGTCGAAGTTGCCGTCTTCCTTGGCCAGGGCCAAGGTGCCGGAGGCTTCGGTCAGGCCCATGCCGGCGTACACGCCGTCAACCACGTCTTTGTAGGTCTGGGTGGGATTCTCGCCCGCGTCGAAGATCCAGGTGATCTTGTTCATGTTGATCTTGTCGGCGTCGTAGTAGTTGGGGTTCTTTTCGCACACGATTTCAGAATCGGTGACCAGCTTCTTGAGCAGGAACGGGCCGCAGTAGACCTGGGAGGCCACGTCCGTGTTCATGCCGTAGGTGTAGGTGTTGGTGTCGGCGGAAGCAGCGGCATATTCTTCAACGCCGAAGACGCCGCCGCGGCTCAGATACCAATCCTCGCAGATGGGCAGGAAGCAGGAGTAGGTCAGCATGGTCATGAAGTAGGAAGTGGGAGCTTCCAGGGTGATGACCAGGGTGTAGTCATCCGCCGCTTCGTAGCCCACGTCTTCCCAGGCGCCGCCATTGGCGTAATATTCGCCGGCACCGGCCACAACGCCGTCCACCAGCCATTCCAGACCGGCCTTGGCATCCAGCATGTGACGGAAGCCAGCCACGAAGTCGTTGGCGGTCACAGGAGCGTATTCAGCGCCTTCAGAGGTGTACCACTTCGCATCCTGACGGATGTGGAAGGTGTAGGTCAGGCCGTCTTCGCTGATTTCCCAGCTCTCAGCCAGCTTGGGCTCCATAACGCCCAGGTTGTTGTACTGCACCAGGCCGTCCACGGTCTGCACGGTGATCTCGGTGTCGCTCTGGGAGGAGGTGTTCAGCCAGTCCAGGGTGACGGGAGCGGTGGAGAAGGTGGTCTTGTATTCATTGGCCAGGGTGTAGCCCAGGTCGGTCAGGATCTGGGCGGGGTCGTAGGCTTCTTCGCCGGCAACGGCCTTTTTCCAGGCTTCCTTCATGACCTCGCGGTCTTCCTTCTTGATCAGCTCATTGGCGGCCACCATGGTGCCCCAGCGGTCATCGTCGTTGCCCCAGTTGGCATAGGGGATGGTGCGATACGCAATGCGGGTCATGGTGTAGGCACCGCCCTGGGTGGTGGTGGGGATCATCACGGCGCTGTCCAGAAGATAGGCTTCAGCCTGCGCTTCCAGAACAAAACGCTCGTCGATGGTCTCGGCGGCTTCCGCAGCGGCCATCAGGCCTTCGAAGTCGCCCAGCACTTCTTCGTAGATGTCTTCGTCGTCGCCGCGGACATAGGTCACGGCTTCAGCGCTGGCACCCACGACGCCCAGGACCATGATCATGGCCAGGAGCATAGACAGGAATTTTTTCATGGGTCATTCCTCCATTTTTAATATTTTCGTTCATCAAATGGATTGATGAATGAAATCATTTTTTGTTCGGCCGGCGTGTTCGCCGCCACCGATGCGTACGATTATACCGGATATCCGCCAAAAAATCAATGATTATTGGAATTTTTTCTTGAAAGGCTAAAAATATATACAATAAAAATACAATTCGGGCCTTTCGCGCCCCGCCGACGGGCCCCGCTGTTGCGCGGAAAAGAAAAATATGATAATATGAAAAAGCAATTTCTGAACGGCCGGAGAGGCGGAAGGAGGGGCCATGGAACAGCGGGATCGGGGCGCCGCGGTCTGCCTGGGCTTTTTCGACGGCGTGCATCTGGGCCACCGGGCGCTGCTGACCGCCGCCCGGGAAATCGCCCGGCGGGAGGGCCTTTCCGTCTGCGCCCACACCTTCGATGTTCCTCCCGGCGGGAAAGGCGCGCCCCTCACCACCCTGGAGGAGCGGATCGCCCTGCTCCGGGAAGCCGGGGCGGATACCGTGGCCGTCAGCCCCTTTGACGACGGCATGCGCCGCATGCCCGGGGACGAGTTTTTCCGCCGGATCGTGCTGGGCGAATTGAACGCCCGCCACGTAATCTGCGGCGACGACCACCGCTTTGGCTACCGGGGCGCCTGGGGGGCGGCGGAGCTGCGCGCCCTGTGCCGCGAAGCGGGGATCGGCCTTACGGTGGTGCCTCCCGTCACCCTGCCCGACGGCAGCCGCATTTCCACCACCGCCCTGCGCGCCGCCCTGCAGGCGGGGGATTTTGCCCGGGCGGAGGAAATGCTGGGCCGGCCCGTGCCGGAGGCGCTGCGGCGGCGTTTCCCATCGGATGAAATATTAAATAAATGAAGAAACTATTGCCTAACGCCCCGAAAAAGAGTAATATATAAACCAGCAAATCGAATCTGAACGGAGGGAATCGTATGTATCGCGCAGTCATTGACACCGCCAAGGGCAAAATGGAAAAAACGAAGGACTATTATCAGAAGGATATGCTGTCCCTGCGCGCCGGCCGCGCCAATCCCCAGATCCTGGACAAGATCATGGTGGATTATTACGGCACCCAGACGCCGCTGCGCCAGATGGGCAACATCAACAGCCCCGAACCCCGGCTGCTGACCATCGCGCTGTGGGATCCCAAGGCCATCCCCCTGGTGGAAAAGGCCATCCAGAAGAGCGACCTGGGCATGAACCCCTCCAACGACGGCAAGCTCATCCGCCTGGTGGTGCCCGAACTCAACGAGGAGCGCCGCCGGGAGCTGACCAAGGTGGTGCGCAAGAGCGCGGAGGAAGCCAAGGTGGCCATGCGGAACACCCGCCGGGACGCCATGGAGCAGATCAAGAAGCTCAAGAAGGACTCCCAGATCACCGAGGACGATCAGCGCAAGGCCGAGGACGAGCTGCAGAAGCTCACCGACGCCCAGATCAAGGACGTGGACAAGATCGCCGCCGAAAAGGAAAAGGAGATCATGGAGGTTTAATGTCCGATTTATTGGGGCTCCCCCTGGAGGAAGCCTTGTCCCTGCTGCCCCCCGGCGCGCCTGCGCCCCGGGTGGCCGTCACCGCGGCGCCGGCGAAAAACGGGCAGACCCGCGGGGACGGCACCCTGCGGCTGGTCTGCCGCCGGGGGGATATCTGGATTGCGGCGCGGTTTCGGGACCTGCCGCCGCAAGGAAAAGAGGAAAAATGAGCCAGCCTCTCCCCCGTCACGTAGCCATCATCATGGATGGCAACGGCCGCTGGGCCAAGGCCCACAAGATCAAGGTGGCCCTGGGGCACCGCAAGGGCGTGGAAGCCCTGCGGGCCATCATCCGGGAAAGCAGCGATCTGGGCATCGAGGCCCTTTCTTTGTACGCTTTCTCCACCGAAAACTGGCGGCGCAGCCCCCAGGAGGTGGAGGCGCTGATGGGGCTGCTGCTGGAATACTTCACCTCCGAGATCGACGAGCTGGACGAAAAAAACGTCCGCATCCGCATCCTGGGGGACAAGGACGGCATGCCGGATAAGCAGCGCGCCGCCCTGATCAACGCGGAAGCACGCACCCGGAACAATACGGGGCTCAACCTGAACATCGCCGTCAATTACGGCGGCCGGGCGGAGCTGGCCCGGGCGGCGCGGCGGCTGGCGGAAAAGGCGGTGCGGGGGGAGATCGCCCCGGAGGACATCGGCGAAGACGCCCTGGCCGACGAGCTGTACACCGCCGGCCTGCCGGACGTGGACCTGCTGATCCGCACCAGCGGCGAAATGCGGCTGAGCAATTTCCTTTTGTATCAGTGCGCGTACGCGGAATTCCTGTTCCCGGAAACGCTGTGGCCGGATTTCGGCCTGGAGGATTATCACGCGGCCCTGGCCGCCTTCGCCGGGCGGGACAGGCGCTTTGGGGGGCGCAAAGCATGATGCAGAGAATCGTGACCGGGCTGTGCCTGGTGGCCTTGCTGGCCTTCGCCCTATGGATGGGCGGATGGGTTTTTTCCATTCTATTTATGCTTTTCCTGTGCGCGGCCATGTATGAAATGCTCAAGGCCCTCAAGCAATCGGGGCACCGAATCGTGGAATGGCCCTGCTGGCTCTGCATGGCGGTGAGCCTGGTGCTGTTCAACGTGGCGGGCAGCGTGACGCTGCTGACGCCGCTGCTGGCGGGCACGTTTTTCCTGATCTCCGTCATGGTCATTTTCCGCTCCGGCCCCACCCTGGAGGATGCCCTGCTTTCCGCCATGCCCCTGCTGGCGGTGGCCATGCCGGGGATCTGCATGCTGGGGCTGCAGAACGCCCCGGATAAGCCCCTGTGGCTGCTGCTGACGCTGCTGGCCTTCGGCGTGCCCCTGGCCGGGGACACCCTGGCCTACTTTATCGGCAGCCGTATCGGGAAAAGGAAGCTCTGCCCCGAGGTGAGCCCCCACAAATCCGTGGAGGGCGCCGTGGCCGGGCTGATCGGCAGCATCCTGTTCGCCCTGGGCTGCGCCGGCGTCGTTTCGGCCTTCGCCCCCATCCCCCCCTTCTGGCACTTTCCTCTGCTGGGGCTGGCCGGCGGCCTGGCGGGGCAGATGGGCGATCTGTTCGCTTCCCTGGTGAAGCGCCACTGTGGCGTCAAGGATTTCAGCAATATTTTCCCCGGCCACGGCGGCGTGATGGACCGGCTGGACAGCGTGCTGTGGGCCACGGTGGTGCTGTATATTTACCTGAATCTGATCATGATCGCTTAAAACCCCCGGATCCGCAAAGGAGGCGCGCATGCGCGGTATCGCCATTCTGGGCAGCACCGGCTCCATCGGCCGGCAGGCCCTGCAGGTCATCTCCCTGCACCCGGACCGCTTTTTTGTGACGGCCCTCACCGCCCACAAAAACGCGGCGCTTTTATTTGAGCAGGTCCGCGCCTTCCGGCCCCGGCTGGCGGCGCTCACCGGGGAGGAAGCGCCGGTGCCCCCGGATCTTTCCTTCTGCCAATTCCTTTTCGGCCCCGACGCCCTGGAGCAGGCCGCCCGGATCGCCGAAGGCCAGGACGTGCTGGCCGCGGTGGTGGGCGTGGCGGGCCTTAAGGCCGTGATGGCCGCCCGGCAGGCGGGCAAACGGGTGCTGCTGGCCAACAAGGAAACCCTGGTGGCCGGGGGCGAAATGGTGACGGCCGCCTGCCTGCCCGACGAAAACGGCCCCACCCTGTTGCCCGTGGACAGCGAGCACAGCGCTATTTTTCAGTGCCTGCAGGGGGCGGGCCCCAACGCCTATGAAAAGATCCTGCTGACGGCCTCCGGCGGGCCCTTCCGCACCTGGGAAAAATCACGGATGGAAAACGCCACCGTGGCCCAGGCCCTGGGCCATCCCACCTGGAGCATGGGCGCCAAGATCACCGTGGACAGCGCCAGCATGTTCAACAAAGCCCTGGAGATCATCGAAGCGAAATGGCTTTTCGACGCAAGGCCGGAACAGATCCAGGTGGTGGTGCACCCCCAGTCCATCGTTCATTCCGCGGTGCAGTTCCGGGACGGGGCGGTGATCGCCCAGATGGGGGTACCGGACATGCGGCTGCCCATCCTCTACGCCATGAGCTATCCGGAGCGGCTGGAGACCGGCGCCCCGGAATTGGACCTTTTCGCCCTGAAACAGCTGACCTTTGAAAAGCCCGACCCGGAAAAATTCCCCGCCCTCCGCATGGCCTACGACGCCCTGCGCGCCGGGGGCGCCGCCTGCTGCGTGCTCAACGCCGCCAACGAGGAGGCGTGCTTTTCCTTCCTGCGGGGCGAGATTCCCTTCGGCCGCATCCCGCAGGCCGTCGACACCGCGCTGCAAAAGCACGGCCATCTGCCCGCCCGCAGCCTCGATGAGATCGACCGGGCCGACGCCCTGGCCCGGGAAGAGGCCCGGCGGGCCCTCCGGGCCCCGGATGAAGGCGGAGGGAAACGCATAGGATAAAGGCGAAAGACACCGTGAACCCATCGCTCCGAAAGGGGGTATTCCCACTTGCTGCTTTATATTCTGGCGGCGCTTCTGCTGCTGGGCATCCTGATCACCATTCACGAGGGCGGGCATTTTTTCGCCGCCCGGCTGACGGGCATCCCCGTAAAGGAATTCGCCATCGGCTTCGGGCCCAGGCTGCTTTCCTGGAAAAGCAGGAAGCATGAAACCACGTTCTTCCTCCGGGCCATTCCCGCCGGCGGCTACTGCATGTTTTACGGCGAGGACGACATCGAGGGCACGGAAGCGAAAAACGATCCCCGTTCCTTCGGCAATTACCCCGTATGGCGGCGGATCGTGACGGTGCTGATGGGGCCGGGCATGAATTTCGTGCTGGCCCTGGCGGTGGCCTTCGCGCTGTGCTGGGTCGTGGGCGAGGATACCCAGGGATACTACGATTATTCCTGCATTTCCGCGGTTTCGGAAGGCGGCCCCGCGGACCAGGCGGGTCTGCTGCCCGGAGACGTGTTCCTGGCTGTGAACGGCGAAGACGCCCTGGGAACGGATGAAACGGGCACGGAGCTGAAGCTGTCCGGGCTGATCGACGGCTTTGACCCCGCCCAGGGCCCGCTGCGCGTCACGGTGCGCCGGGGAGACGAAGAAATGACCGTATCCGTTACGCCCGTTTACGATGCGCAGTACGGCCGCTACATGCTGGGCGTCAATCTCAACACCGGCTATCACCCGGTCTACACCCCCGTGACGCCGGACCGGGCGCTGTATCTGGCCGTGGATTACTGCGTGCGGGCCGGGGGCACCATCCTTGCCTCCCTCCGGGACCTGATCACCACCGGCCGCGGCTTCGAGGAAAGCGCCGGCCCGGTGGGCATCGTGCAGCTGATCGCGGAGGAGACAAAGCGCACCGGCCTTGCCGCGTATACGGAGCTGCTGGTGCTGATCTCGGTGAACCTGGGGCTGTTCAACCTCCTGCCCATCCCCGGGCTGGACGGCAGCCGTCTGGTGTTCCTGGCCGTGGAAGGCATCCGCGGCAAGCCCATCCCCCGGAAATGGGAGGCCTATGTGCACACGGCGGGGTTCATGCTCCTGATGGGGCTGATGATCGTCATGACCTATAAAGACCTGCTGCGGATCTTCCGCTGAGCGGAAAAACGCGGGATACGAAAGGAAAGATCTCTGATGGCAGCCACAAAGCAAGTGCGGGCGGGCGGCGTGCTCATCGGCGGCGGCGCGCCGGTGTCCGTCCAGTCCATGACCAATACCGACACCCGGGACGTGAACGCCACCCTGGAGCAGATCAAGGCCCTGGCCGCCGCCGGATGCGATCTGGTGCGGGTCTCGGTGTACGACCGGGCCTGTGCCGGGGCGGTGAAGCGCCTGGTGGAGCTCAGCCCCGTGCCCCTGGTGGCGGACATCCATTTCGACCACACCCTGGCCATCGCCGCCATGGAAAACGGCATCCACAAGCTGCGCATCAACCCGGGCAACATCGGCTCGGCGGAAAACGTGCGCCGGGTGGCGGACTGCGCCAAGGCCCACGGCGTGCCCATCCGGGTGGGGGTGAACGCCGGGTCCCTGGAAAAGGACATCGTGGAAAAGTACGGCGGGGCCACGCCGGAGGGCATGGTGGAAAGCGCCCTGCGCCATATCCGGCTGCTGGAGGAAGCGCATTTCGACGATATCGTGATTTCCCTGAAGGCCAGCGACGTGCCCACCACCGTGCGGGCCTACCGCCTGATGCACGATACCTGCGGCTATCCCCTGCACCTGGGGGTCACCGAGGCCGGGCTGCCGGGGCTGGGCACGGTGAAGAGCGCCATCGGCATCGGCTCGCTCCTGCTGGACGGCATCGGGGACACCATCCGCGTCTCCCTCACCGGCGATCCCATCAACGAGCCCCGGGCCGCCCTGGACATCCTGCGGGCGCTGGGCCTGCGCCGGGGCATCCGCTTCGTTTCCTGCCCCACCTGCGGCCGCACCCAGATCGACGTGGAGCAGATCGCCAGCCGGGTGCAGAAGGAATTTGCCGACGTGGACAAGCCCGTTACCGTGGCCGTCATGGGCTGCGTGGTCAACGGCCCCGGGGAGGCCCGGGACGCGGACATCGCCCTGTGCGGCGGCAAGGACTGCGGCGCGCTGTATATCAAAGGAAGGTTCATCCGGAAAATGACCGGCGACCTTTCGGAAGAATTCACCCGGGCCGTGCGGGATTATTTGCAGTCCGCCCCTGTCTGATCGGGCAAGAGGAATCTTATGCTTGAAATCAAACGCTTTGAAAAGAAAGATATCCGGAAGGTCATCGCCTTCGAGACCGAATTGAGAAAACAGGAGCCGGACACCTATTTCTGGGAACCGGACGAAGCGTATCAGCGCCAGTTGGAAAAGAGCTTTGACGATCCGCGATTCAATACGGCACTTTCTTTCATCGCACTAAGGGACGATCATGTGATCGGCAGGATCGACGCTTCTCTCATCAGCAGCCGCAGCGACGCATCCTGCTTTACCGCTTACCTTGATTGGATCTGCGTATTAAAAAGCGAAAGACATAAGCAAACGGCCCAGGCGCTGCTTCATATGTTACGGGCCGAATGCAAAAAGCAGGGCGTCGGGCTGCTGATCGCCCTGACGGCGCAAAACGAGGAAGCGCAAAAATTTTACCGGAAGGTAGAACACGCTTCCATGCACGATACAGGCATCTGGATCGACATATAAACCAGTGCGACATCCAACGAAGCACGAAGGAAAAAAGCCATGACCTACGACGAACTGCTCCGCGCCGTATCGGAGGCCCTGCCCGAAACCGAGGGCAAGCTGGCCATCGAACGGGTGCGCTATGTAAAAAGCGAAAACAAGGCGTATATTTCCTTTCTCTCCGATATCCTCATCGGGGAGAAGGGCTTTTTCGAAATCAAAAAAACCCTGGCCCGGGCTTTTCCGGGGCTGAATTTTTCCCTGCGCATCGCCTCTCCCGGCCTGGCGAAGGAATTCCTGCAGAACCCGGACAAATACTGCGCGCCCCTGAACAATTTCCTCATCCGCCGTTTTCCCGCCGCGGCCTCCTGGGAATTCGACCTGCGCTGGACCCCGGGGAACGGCCGGGTGACGCTGGAAACACCGGACGAATTTTCCTGCCGTTTCCTGGAAAAGGCCGGCGCCCGGGAGCAGCTGGCCACCGCCATCAAGGATGTGTTCCGGGTGGAAACGGAGGTGCTGCTCAAGGTCTGCGGCGACGAGGAAAAGCGGCTGCAGGCCCTGCGGCAGGAGCGCCGGGAGCAGGACCGGGTGGCGGCGGAGCGTGCCCAGCGCTACGAGGAGATCGCCGCCCGGATCCAGGAAAAGCCCAAGGAAAAGGACCCGCGCATCAAGGGCCGGGCCATCGCCGATCCGCCGGTGCCCATTTCGGAGCTCACCGACGATACCGGCGCCGCCGTGATCCGGGGCAAGGTGCTTTCCGTGGAGGACAAGGAGATCTCCGGCGGAGAAATGGTGCTGCTCACCTTCCTGGTGACGGATTTTACCAGCACCATCCGCTGCAAGGCCTTCCTGCGTTACCGCCCCCACCGCCGCAAGGACGAGGAGGACGCCCCGCCCATCACCGACGAGGAAAGGGAAACCGTGCAGAAGGTGGTCAAGGCCGTGAAGCCCGGCATGGGCGTTCTGGTCCGCGGCGACACCCAGTACGACAATTACGCCCATGAAACCACCCTGATGGTGCGGGATATCTCCGCCTGCACCCTGCCCAAGCGGGAGGACAAGGCGGAAGAAAAGCGGATCGAACTGCACCTGCACACCCAGATGAGCAACATGGACGCCGTCTCCTCCGCCACCGCCCTGATCCAGCGGGCGGCGGAATGGGGCCACGAGGCCATCGCGGTCACGGACCACGGGGTGGTGCAGGCCTTCCCGGAGGCTTTCGGCGCGGCGAAAAAATACGGCGTCAAACTGCTGCCCGGCGTGGAAGGATACCTGACCGACGACGATACCGCCGTCACCGGCGACCGGGAATGGGGCCTGGACGACCCCATCATCGTGCTGGACTTTGAAACCACCGGCCTGAACACCTCGAAGGATCGCATCATCGAGATCGGCGCGGTGAAGCTGCAGGGCGGCCACGTGGTGGATTCCTTCGGGGAGCTGGTGAACCCCGGGATGCTGCTGCCCCCCAAGATCACCGAGATCACCCACATTTCCGATCAGATGCTGCGGGACAAGCCCGCCGCCGCGGAGCTGCTGCCCCGGCTGCTCCAGTTCATGGACGGCTGCCCCATCGCCGCCCACAACGCCAAATTCGACTGCGCGGTGCTGGAAAGCGAGCTCAAACGCCTGAACCTCGCCTACGACGCGCCCCAGGTGGACACCCTGACGCTGGCCAGGAAGCTGTATCCCGAGCTGAAATCCCACCGGCTGGCCTCGGTGTGCAAGCGGCTGGGCGTTTCCCTCAAGGACGCCCACCGGGCCGTCAACGACGCCGCCGCCACCGCCCAGTGCCTGGCCAGGATGATCGACGAGGCGAAGAAAAAGGGCGCCCGGACCCTGCGGGACCTGAACAGCGTGGGCGCGGGCTGCACCCTGGGCAATTCCTGGCATATCGTGCTGCTGGCCGCCAGCCAGGACGGCATGACCAACCTGAACCACATGATCTCCGAATCCCATCTCAAATACTTCCGCCGCCGGCCCCACATTCCCCGGTCCGTGCTGCAGAAGTACCGCAAGGACGTGATCGTGGGCTCCGCCTGCGAAGCCGGGGAGCTGTACAGCGCCATGGTGGACGGGGCGACGGATGAGAAGCTGGCCCGGATCGCCCGGTTTTACGATTATCTGGAGATCCAGCCCGTGGGCAACAACGAATTCCTCATCCGGGAAGGCCGGGTGGACAGCGTGAAGACCCTGCAGGAATACAACAAGCGCATCGTGCGCCTGGGGGAAAAGCTGGGCATTCCCGTGTGCGCCACCGGCGACGTGCATTTCCTGGACCCGGAGGACAAGATTTTCCGCTCCATCATCCAGGCGGGCCAGGGGTACGCCGACGCGGACCACCAGCCGCCCCTGTATTTTCGGACCACCGACGAAATGCTGGAGGAATTCAAATACCTGGGGAAGGAAAAGGCCTGCGAGGTCGTCATCAGAAATCCCAAGCTCATCGCTTCCCGGATCGGGGAGGTGAATCTTTTCCCCAGGCATCCCGAGGGCAAAACCACCTTCTCTCCCTTCTGGCCGGAGGCGGAGCAGGATATCAAGGACCTGACTTACGGCACTGCCCACCGCCTCTACGGCGACGAGCTGCCCGAGATCGTCAGCAAGCGCATCGACAAGGAGCTGTCCGCCATCGTGGGCTACGGCTACTGCACGCTGTATTCCATCGCCCAGAAGCTGGTGAAAAAATCCCTGGCGGACGGGTACGTGGTGGGCAGCCGCGGCTCCGTGGGCTCCTCCTTCGTGGCGTTTTTGACCGGGATCACGGAAATCAATTCCCTGCCGCCCCATTACCGGTGCGAGCACTGCCGGAAGGCGGATTTCTACGTGCCGCCCCAGTACACCATCGGCGTGGACCTGCCGGATAAAAACTGCCCCGTCTGCGGAAAGCCGCTGGTCAAGGACGGCTTCGATATCCCCTTCGAGGCGTTCCTGGGCTTCAAGGGCGACAAGGTGCCGGATATCGATTTGAATTTCTCCGGCGAATACCAGCCCCGGGCCCATCAGTACGTCAAGGACCTTTTCGGCGAGGAATACGTGTTCCGGGCCGGCACCATCGGCACCCTGGCGGAAAAGACCGCCTACGGCTACGTGCTCAAATACCTGGAGGAAAGAAACCTCACCGTTTCCGAAGCGGAAAAGGACCGCCTGGCCCAGGGCTGCGTGGGCGTCAAGCGCACCACCGGCCAGCACCCCGCCGGCATGGTGGTGCTGCCCAAGGAGTACGATATCTGCCAGTTCACCGCCGTGCAGCACCCCGCCGACGATATGGAATCCCAGACCGTCACCACCCACTACGATTTCGGCTCCATGCACGATATCCTGGTGAAGCTGGACATCCTGGGCCACGACGACCCCACCATGCTGCACATGCTGGAAGAACTTACGGGCGTCAATTTCAGAAAGATCCCCCTGGACGATAAAAAAGTGATGAGCCTGTTTTCCTCCCCGGAGGCCCTGGGGGTCACCCCGGAGGAGATCGGCTGCAATACGGGCACCTTCGGCGTCCCCGAAATGGGCACCACCTTCGTGCGCCAGATGCTAGAGGACACCCATCCCTCCACCATGCAGGAGCTGATCCGCATTTCCGGCCTTTCCCACGGCACCGACGTATGGCTGGGCAACGCCAAGGACCTGATCGACCAGGGCGTCGTCCCCCTCAGCCAGTGCCTGTGCACCCGCGAGGACATCATGAACCAGCTGATGCAGATGGGCGTGCCCGCCAAAATGGCCTTCGACACCATGGAATCCGTCCGCAAGGGCCGGGGGCTCAAGCCCGAAATGGTGGAGGCCATGCACGAGCACAACGTGCCCGCCTGGGTGGAGGACAGCTGCCGCAAGATCAAGTACATGTTTCCCAAGGGCCATGCCGCCGCCTACGTCACCATGGCCCTGCGGGTGGCCTACTACAAGGTGTATTACCCCCTGGCCTACTACGCCGCTTACTTCACCATCCGCGGCGACGGCTTCGACGCCTGCACCATGATCCTGCCCATCGAACAGATCCGGCAGAAGCTCAGCGAAATGTACCGGCTGGACCAGGAAAAGAAAACCACCGCCAAGGACAAGGATTCCATCACCGCCCTGGAGATGGTGCTGGAAATGATGGCCCGGGGCTATTCCTTCCTGCCGGCGGATCTGTACAAGAGCGATGTCCATCGCTTCCTCCCCGAAGGGGATCATTCCCTGCGGGTGCCCTTCACCGCGCTGGGCGGGCTGGGCGAGGCCGCGGCCCAGGGCATCGTGGACGCCCGGCACGATCCCTTCATCTCCGTGGAAGACCTGAAAAACCGGGGCAAGGTCTCCTCCGCCGTGCTGGACCTGCTGCGGGAGCACGGCTGTCTGGAGGGCCTGGCGGAAACCAATCAGGTAACGCTATTCTGAGTTGGTCCGCGCGCCTCTCACCGGGGAGGCGCGCCACTGTTCTCAATTTCTTGGCGGCCCTCCGCCGCCCCATTCGGCGCGGCTCCGGTACGGGTCCGCGCGCCTCTCACCGGGGAGGCGCGCCACTGTTCTCAATTTCTTGGCGGCCCTCCGCCGCCCCATCCGGGCCGCCTCCGGTGCGGGTCCGCGCGCCTCTCACCGGGGAGGCGCGCCACTGTTCGTTGCTCCGCGCGCCTCTCACCGGGAAGGCGCGCCACTGTTCTCAATTTCTTGGCGGCCCTCCGCCGCCCCATTCGGCGCGGCTCCGGTGCGGGTCCGCGCGCCCCTGCGCCGAGGGGGCGCGCTAC
>JAFZQK010000019.1 GCA_017620455.1 Clostridia bacterium | reverse complement strand
CGCCCCATGTGCCATACCTGGCGCTGGGGCATCTGCTCCTTTTCCCAGGCGGCGGCCAGGGAGAAGAAGTAATCCTTGATCATGCGGTATTTGGTCATGCTGATGAAATAGGACAGCTGCTTTAAGTCCGCCGCGGGCAGGCGGATGCGGTCCTCCGTGGGGGAGCCGCCGGTAAACTGAATGATCTGATGCTTGCCGATCACGGTTTTGCGGTACAGCAGCGTCAGCGCCCATTCGATGAAGGCAGGCAGCGATTCCATTTCCCGGGCGGTGGGGGTGTATACCGCCGTCCAGGTGGGCAGGTTGCCGGGCTTGGTCATGTATACGCTGAGATTGCTCAGGAATTCTTCCATGGGCCCGTCCGGGGCGATGAGGATGCGCTCGTCGTCGTCCCGGCCCCGGAGCACCTGGAAATGCTCGTCCCGGGGCTGCACCAGGGAGGTGGCCCCCAGGGCCTTGGGCAGGGTCATATCCAGATTGCCCCAGCGGATCAGGGCGAAGCGGAAGTTTTTGCGCCGGTACAGCTGATCCGCCGTTTCTTTGGAATAGGGCTGGCCGCAGGCCATCGCGGGCAGCACGGAGGCCGCCAGATCGGAGCTGTCCACGTCCATTTTCTTTTCCAGGGACTGCAGCATGGCCGTCATTTTGCTGATGGAAACGGGCTTTAGCAGGTATTCGTCCACGCCGGCCTGGATGGCCCCCTGGGCGTATTCGAATTCCCCGTAGCCGCTGATGATCACGATATGGATGTTGGGCTGTAGCACCCGGGCGGCCTTCGCCAGCTCGATGCCGTTCATGCCGTGCATGCTGATATCGGTGATCAGAAGATCCACGGTATTCTGCTGCAAAAACAGCAGCCCCTGCTCGCCGCTGGCCGCGGTGCCGGCCACCTGATAGTTTTTGGCGTACTGCTCAATGATGCTGCGCACGAAGCGCAGGGCGGGCATTTCGTCGTCTACGATCAATACGCGGTACATGGCCTCGCCTCCCGGATCTGATTCTGCATTCAGTATACCACACGGATTGGGAAAATTCAGCACAGGACCGGAATTTCCGGTTCCCTGTGCCGGATATTCCCATGCCGGGCGGAGGAGCGGTTTTTTTCCTGGGCGGACGCGGCTTTTTTCCTGCTTGCGGGAACGGATTTCCGGCCATAATAAAAACAGTGAAGTTGGGCGAGTGTCCCAACGGTGTCCCGACAGAATGAAAGGAGCGAACGGTATGAAAAGGATTGCCCTGATTCTGGCTGCGATGATGGCCCTGAGCTGCTTTGTCCCCGCCCTGGCGGAACAGCAGTATTTCAACGCCACCACCAGCACGGCGCTCATTGACCCTACCACCTTCGTCAAGCCCTATGAAGTGAACGAAGTGATCGTGGAGGCCGACGAGACCACCGGCCAGGTGCGCCTGGAAGCCCGCACCAAGGAAATCATCGAAGCGGACGGGCTGAAATTCAAGGACCTGAACGGCAACGGACAGCTGGACGTCTATGAGGACTGGCGCCAGGACGTGGACGCCCGCGTGGACGATCTGCTCTCCCAGATGACCATCGACGAGGAGATCGGATTGCTGTGGCACGCCTCCACCGGCGGCACCTTCACCTCCATGTATCCGTACACCGAGGAATGGCTCTATTCCAACGAGCCCACCTATACGGATCAGGACGGCAACTGCTACGTGCCCATGTATCACTCCATCATCTCCGATAACGTGACCACCTACCTGCATAACGTGAACGGCACCCCGGACACCCTGATCTATGAGAACAACGCGTTCCAGGAGATCGCCGAATCCTCCCGCCTGGGCGTGCCCGTGGTGCTCAGCTGCGACCGCAGCTACAACACCTGGGCCGGCATGGTGAACATGCCCAACTACGCCTTCGGCATCGCCCATGATGAAGAACTGCTTTACGACATGGTGGCCCAGTACGCCAAGGAAGAGCGCGCCATCGGCTTCCATCTGCCCTTCCATTCCTACGGCGTGGAAATCGGCTCCTGGTACGGCGACGACGTGAACTACATCGCCAAGATGGTGGGCCTGGAAACCAAGGCCTATCAGGAAAACGGCGTCAACGCCACCACCAAGCACTTCGTGGCCCGCGGCGGCCGCTCCTCTTACATCAATGCCAAGAGCCCGGCGGACCTGCTGGACAGCTGGCTGGTGGGCTGGAAGAGCGCCGTGATCGACAGCGATTCTGGCTGGGTCATGCTGAACAACGGCCCCCTGTTCAACACCTGCAACGTGTGCTACGACAGCGCCTCCATGGCGGTGCTGCGTGAAAAGGTGGGCTACGACGGCTGCGTGGTCACCGACTGGCCCATGTGGTTCCAGGTGCCCTCCGCTTCCGGCGTCACCCCCGAGGGCGTGGATCTGTCCACCTGCTCCGTGGGCGAACTGTACGCCATCATCTTCAACGCCGATGTGGATCAGGTGGGCTGCTTCTTCATGGTGGAGAGCGACGTGCCCACGGATTACGACGCGGTCGTGGCCCGGTATCCCGGCATGATGCAGCCCATGTGGCCCGAAGCCGTGAAGGAAGAGATCGAAAAGGGCACCCTGACCCAGGAGACCGTGGACCGGCACGCCAAGCGGGTGCTGCGCAACAAGTTTGAGCTGGGCCTGTTTGAAGATCCCTATTCCAACCTGGACGAAGCGCTGGAGCTGTGCGCCAGCGACGAATACAAGGCCGAAGCCTTCGAGCTGAACACCATCGACGATATTTACCGCGCCCGTACCGCGGAAATGAACGAATGGGATATCCGCCTCCAGACCGAATCCACCGTGCTGCTCAAGAACGCCGATAACATCCTGCCCCTCAGCAAGGATGCGAAGGTCTGCGTGGTGGGCTCCTCCAAGGATACCGTATCCATGGATGCGGAAGCCATCGGCGCCTATGCCACCGTGGTGGACGAAATCGAGGACGCCGACGTGGTGGTGGCCCACGTGACCGCCATGGACGATTCCACCGAAATGTTCTTCGAGGACGCCCAGGACGAAGAAAAGCCCCTGGTGCTGCTCTATGACGGCGGCGTTTCCAACGAGCCCAGCGCCTGGGCCATCGAAAACAGCGCGGCTGTGCTGTTCCTCACCTACGACTGCACGCCGGACCACGGCTCCTCCATGGGCAATTTCTACCACAAGACCCTGCCCTCCGTGATCGCGGATATGCTGTATGGCGAAAAGCAGCCCGCCGGCAGGACCGTGTTTGAAATCGCCCGCAGCGCCGACGACGCCACCCTGGATTGGGGCGAATTGCAGTTCGATACCGGCGTGGACACCTACCTCCGCCTGTTCATGGCCGCCACCGTGCGCCAGAACCCCACCGCCGCCCTGCCCAACAACCTGGGCGACGTGGCAGTGCCCCCGCACTTCGGCATGGCCTACGGCAATGACGCGGACATCGTGATCAACACCCTGGTGAGCGATCAGGAAACCAAGCTGGTGGAAACCGAGACTTCCTCCGGCGTCCAGACCTCCGTGGAGGCCCTGAACCGCATCGTTCGCAGCGGCGAAAGCGCCAGGCTGTACATGATTGCCGAGAACCGCGGCGCGGACGGCTCCGCCGTGGTGGAGGTCAAGGAAGGCGATACCGTGCTGGCGACCAAGTACATCAGCGTGGCCGGCGGCTCCTTCGTGGTCGTGAAGATCGACGTGCCGCTGGAAGGCGTGGGCGAGCATACGCTCACCGTGGGCGACAACAGCATCACCATCGCCGTGCAGGAATAAACTCAACAAACGTGAAAAAACCTGAGTGAATACTGGGGGAAACTGCTCTTTGGGGGCCAAAGAGCGGTTTCCCCCAAATCCGCAACCTCAATAGTCGCAACTCCCCTTCTTGGGGAGATTGCTCCTTTTCGGTTGATCTCACCTCGGACAGAACATCCGCCACTGGCGGCTGTCCGCGGTTCGTCCTTTTCCGAGAAAGCCGGCTATAAGAACAGGCTGTTTCCATTGCTGCAGTCCCAATGTGTTTCAGGAGCGAAAATGAAAAGAATCTTCTGGTTTTTCTTGCTGGTTCTGCTGATCCCGCTGGCGGCGCGGGCGGATACGCTTTCCGTATCTCCCGGCGGTCTGACGGACGCCCTGGCGGCCTGCGCCGACGGCGACGTGATCGAGCTTGGCGACGGCGTTTACGGCGAAGACACGGAGACGTTCCCCCTTGTGATCGACAGGGCCGTGACGGTCCGGGCGGCGCAGGGCGCGTCCCCGGTGATCGACGCGCCGGCGTTCAAGGCGGCCCTGCGGGTGGAAGCGGACGGCGTGACTCTCCGGGGCCTGGATATCCGTTTCCGGCGCACGGGCATCTACGCCATCGGAAACGATCTGACGGTGGAAAACTGCAAAATCTCTCTGGCGGAGGAAGAATGGCGCACCTCCTCCTGCGGCATGTGGTGCGGCGGCATATACCGCATGACGGTGCGCTCCTGCGCCTTTGTGGGCTGCGGCATTTCCCCGGCCGGGCCGCCGTTATCTGAAAAGAGCGCGGATCTGCCCAAGCTGACGGGGCTGTTCGAGGTGGGGGAGGACGTGGATTATTTCGTCACCCACACCATTGAAAACTGCACCGTGAACGGAAAGCCCCTGTTTTACGCCGTGTCCCAGCCTGCCGTAACGGCGCCGGCGGACGCGGGGGAGATCATCGTCTGCGGCTGCGGGGAAGTGACCGTGGAGGGGGCGGACGTATCGGACTGCTCCATGGGCATGGTGCTGGCGTATAACGGGCAGGTCATACTGACCGACTGCAAGGCGGACCGGTGCGGGGTGTTCGGCATTTACGTGGCCAAATGCGACGGCGGCACGCTGACGCGCTGCTCCGCCCGGAAAACCAACCACGGCCTGGATATCCGCGCCAGCCGGCATATCGTGCTGCGGGACTGCTCCGCGGCGGACTGCGATCAGGGGCTCTTCTTCTCCCTGGTGGAAGACGGCGCCATGACCGGCTGCACCGTCACCGGCACGGGCCAGGGCTATTTCATGGCCGGAGGCGGCGGCAACACGCTGACGGACTGCGCCGCCGTCCGGTGCGAGAACGGCTTCAACCTGCAGAAGGAAGGCCACGTGCTCATGACCGGCTGCACGGCGGAAGGGTGCACCGTCTGCGGCGTGCGGCTGGACGCAACGCCCACGGCCTTCGTCCGGAATACCCTTCGGGACAACTGGACGGCGGTAATGGCCTACGGCGGCGTCTCCTTCGACATGGCGGACAATCTGTTCGAGGATTCGGCGTGCTGCGCCCTGTACCTGCGGGACATCGGCTTCAGCCGGTTCAGCGGGAATGCCTTTGAGGGCAGCAGGCAGAAAAGCGTCCAGGCCGCGGGCACGCTGGGCGGCAGCGTATGGATCGGGAACAGCGTGGATCTGCCGATCGATTTTTCCGGCGCGGCGGACCGGTTTGGCCTGTCCGACTGACGCGGGTTTTGGATTTTCCCATTTCCTGTGTGAAAATATCCTGCTTTTTCTTGCTTTTTATCTGATATGATTTCACTGTCAGAAATGGAACGCAGAGGATTGCTTTCCGCCGACGAATGGAGCAACCGAAAGGAGAAACACCATGAAAAAACTGCTGACAGTCATTGCCGTCCTGATGCTGGTCCTGACGCTGGCCGTTCCCGCGCTGGCGGAAGAATCTGCCCGTCCCTCCATCGTCGCCCATAAGCTGAGCGACGCCGTGATCGACGGCGATCTGAGCGAATGGAACCTGGATTCTCCCGCCGTGGTGGCGGACGCCGCGCAGGTCATCCGGGACGTGGTTTTCTGGCAGGGGCCCGTGGACTGCTCCGCCAAATTCTACCTGGCCTGGAATGAAGACAACCTGTATATCGCCGCGGACGTTACCGAGGATACCCCCCTGGGCGCCATTGAAATGCTGCCCATCGACGGCGAGGACAACCTGAAGCTCTACATCTCCACCGATCCCACCGCCGATCCCGAACGCACCGAATACGGCACCAACGATTTCCTCATCTATTTCGTGATGGACGAAGGCTTCTGGGATACCGCCATCGACCGCTCCATGGTGCCCAAGGATGCCCGTCAGCGGTTCGTCAGCCTGGGCATGGACGGCGGCGAGAGCGTGCTGCCCGGCTATGAATGCGCCGTGCAGAAGACGGTCACGGGCTTCACCTGGGAAGCCGTGATCCCCTGGGCCGATCTGTCCAGCGAAAACACCCTGGCCAAGAAAAACAAGGTGGAAAAATACACCCCCGCCGCGGGCGACGTGCTCTCCTGCAATTTTGTCATCACCGACATCAGCTATCCCTGCCCCGGCACGGAATACATCCCGCAGATGGCCTGGTGCGGCAGCCAGAAGATCGATAAGAGCCCCAGCCTGTGGGGCAGCGTGACGCTGGCGGAATAAAAAATCAGAAACAAATCCTTCTTCTTTCGGGCGGGCCTGGACACCCCGCCCGTTTTTTATAGCTTTCTGACCGGATTTTCACAATCCGGATGGACAATGCGTTTTTTCCATACCTTTGTACGAAATATCCATAAGCGGAAAAACGCCCGTTCCGTTAAAATATATGCAAAGGGGAAATCTTTCCCCAAATTCAGAAAGGGGATCGGAACGATGAAGAAACTGTCTCTGCTACTGGCTGCGGTCATGCTGCTGGGCTGCCTGGGCCTTCCCGCCTTTGCGGAAGAAGCGCCCAAGGCCGCGCCCTTTACCAGCTATGACGAAGTGAACGCCGCCATCACCATCATTCCCGCCGAGGGCGAACAGAAAGAACTGGGCTACCTGAACGGCATCACCGAGATCCTGGAGGCGGACGGCCTCAAATTCAAGGATCTGAACGGCAACGGCCAGCTGGACGTGTACGAAGACTGGCGCCAGGACGTGGAAGCCCGCGTCAAGGACCTGTACGACCAGATGACCCTGGCGGAGCGCGCCGGGCTGTTCTACCATGTGAACACCTGCGGCAACCCCGCCGGCGTGGACTTTGCCGACAGCGGCAACATGTTCGGCCTGGAAGCGGACTACGGCACGCCTGAAATGCCCGCCGACGGGCCGCAGGCAAACCCGGCCTTCGCCACCAAGTCCATGTGGTATTACCTGAACGAGCTGAACATCACCACCCACCTGGACAACACCAACGGCACCCCGAGTCAGCAGATCGTGTATCACAACGCCATGCAGGCCCTGGCCGAAAGCACCCGCCTGGGCGTGCCCGTGGTGATCTCCAACGACCGCCAGTACAACGCCTGGGGCGGCATGATCGACACCGCTCACGACGCCTTCGGCGCGGCCAACGACCTGGAACTGGCCACGAAGCTGTGGACCGAACATTCCCT
>JAFZQK010000018.1 GCA_017620455.1 Clostridia bacterium | reverse complement strand
CTCCAGCGTGACAGGCTGGCATTCTAAACCGACTGAACTACCGGGCCATGAATGGTGGGCCTTCAGGGACTTGAACCCCGGACCGATCGGTTATGAGCCGACTGCTCTGACCAACTGAGCTAAAGGCCCACGGGCTTTCCTGAAGGGCTGCCGCGCTAAAGGAAGAAAGAGGATGACCCTGCCGGGATTCGAACCCGAGTTACCGCCGTGAAAGGGCGGTGTCTTAGGCCACTTGACCACAGGGCCACATGCACACCCTTCAGGGCCTGACAGAATGGTCGGGGTGAAGGGATTTGAACCCCCGGCCCCATGCTCCCAAAGCACGTGCGCTACCAGACTGCGCTACACCCCGAAGGCTTCATGCCGCCGTGTTTCATAAGCGGCAAGGATTATTTTACTGAACAACCGGGGGTTTGTCAAGGGCTTTTTTTATTTTTTTGAACATTTTTGTGCAGGGCTACAATTCAGAAATTATGAACTGCCGTACAGAATTGACATGTTGGCGGAAGCATAGTAAAATTTTACTAAGTCCTTGATGGGAGGATTCGTTTATGAACGATGTACAGCAGCGAGAGGCGGCAAGGCATTTCGCAGATTACTGGAAGGGCAAAGGATATGAAAAGGGAGAAAGCCAGAAGTTTTGGCTTTCTTTGTTAAGTGATGTTTTCGGCATAGAACATGCAGCGGAATATATCTCATTTGAAGATCAAGTGCATCTTGACCATACCAGCTTTATTGACGGCTATATCCCGGCGACCCATGTGCTGATTGAGCAGAAGGGCATTGGCAAAGACATGAAAAAGCCCATCCGTCAATCGGACGGCCCGCTGCTGCTGGGTGAGCTTCTGTCCCAGCATGGACAGCTTGGCTTCCGTGCCCGCGATGGTCTTTTCATAGTTCTGAACGCCAGCCCCGGCCAGACGGAAGGTGGACTCAGCTTCCTTGATCTGCTGATTGATGGAGCGCATATTGCGCGAGAAATTGCTGGAGTCCAGCGACAGCGCGACCACCAGTTCGCCCAGGGTTTCAGCCATGAGATTTCACCTTCTTATTCTTGCGAGATAAGGGGTTCAGTGGTATAATGGGCAGGCGCTGAAAAGCGCAGTTAACACAACAGGATTTTTGTTCAACGCACCATCGCTGGATCGTATTTGGAGGAAGCCATGATCAGGAATGTCGCAATTGTCAGCCTTTCAAGCGGGATCGTTGGCGAACCATTTGTTCAGTTCGAGGTGGAGATCGGTCTCCGCAGACTTAAGAGGTTCGGACTGAATGTGAAATTTATGCCACATGCACGCATGGGGATTGATTACGTCAGGGATCACCCGGAAAAACGGGCAGAAGATCTTCTGGCAGCATTCAGGGATCCTGAAATAGATATGATCTTGTGTTCTACCGGTGGGGATGATACATATCGGCTTCTGCCATATCTATTTGATAACAATGAATTGGTAGATGCAGTCACGGATAAAGTATTCCTTGGTTTCTCTGACACCACAATCAATCACTTCATGCTGCATAAAGTTGGGCTGAAAACCTTCTACGGTCAGGCATTTTTTGCAGACATCTGCGAGCTGGGTCCACAGATGCACCCATACACACAGAAATTTTTTGAGGAACTGATCACTACCGGGAAGATCAGGGAGATTACTCCGAGCAATGTTTGGTACGGAGAAAGGGAATGCTTTTCGCCAGAACAGGTGGGTAAGCAGCTACCTGCACTTCCCAACCAGGGATTCGAATTGTTACAGGGGCCGCCTGTTTTCTCCGGTCCAATACTTGGCGGATGCATCGACTCAATACATGATTTTTTTGATGGGGAAAGGTATGCAGACATGCCAGTATTATGCCAAAAGTATCATTTGTTCCCGGATGCAGAAGACTGGCGTGGACGTATCCTGTTGCTGGAATCCAGCGAAGAGAAGCCAACTCCTGAAAAGTATCGAAATGCATTGGAGTATCTGAAGGCAACGGGTATATTCAACACCATAAGCGGCGTACTGGCTGGAAAACCCATGGATGAGACCTATGCAGAGGAGTATAAACAGTTGCTGGTTAATGTGATTGATCAGCCAGAACTCCCAATTGTTTTTAACCTAAATATAGGACATGCAATGCCACGCTGCATTATGCCCTTCGGTGTTAATTCAGTTGTCGATGCTGAAAAGCAGATCATCCGATTCATTGACTAATGACTATTTTAGTGTTGTATTGACACGATAACCCGGAAGTTGGAAAATCATGGTTTCACCCCCGGCCAGACTTCATCAATGAAGCGCTGCCGGGGTTTCTTCTTTTCCTGCTCCCGCCGGGCATCCCAAGCCCGCAGGCGAAGAAAGCCCAGCATGTCCATGGCATCCAATTCCGTCATGCGCCACCCGGCTTTCAGAAGTTCGTTGTAAGTGGCATAGATGTATTCCGGCAGTGTCAGGGTGCCTTCGCGGTCTTCACTTCCTGATTCTCCGCCTCCGCCAGAATCTGTTCCGCTTCCTGCACCACCGGAATCGTAGGGAAAGAATCCAGCACCTCTGTAGTCTGGGTCTGTACGGCCATCAGCGCCAGAGCGATGTCGTGCATCAGGCGGTCGGCGGGATAGTTGTCGTAGACCTCATCCGGGGTGAACTGGTTGTTGAACAGGATGCAGAACCACTTCACCATCGTGTCCAGGGCATCGGTCACGGTCAGCTGCTCCTGGGAGACGTCCTTGCCCTCGGTCGCGTCCTGGGACAGGCGCACCAGCCTGCCGTAAAGAGCGATTATCGTTATGCAAAAGATATCGTCTATAACAACTTTCCCTGGCCCACGCCCACCGATGCGCAGAAGGCCCGCATTGAACAGACCGCCCAGGCCATTCTGGATGCCCGGGCGCTGTATCCCGATGCTTCCCTGGCTGATCTGTACGACGAGCTGACCATGCCGCCGGAGCTGCGCACCGCCCACCGGCAGAATGACCGCGCCGTGATGGAAGCGTATGGAATGTCCGTCAAAACCACCACGGAAAGTAGCTGCGTCGCCAAACTGATGCGCCGTTATCAGGCGCTGACAGCCGCGGAACAGAAGAAATAACGGGAACGACCGCCGCAATTCGGCTTGCCCTTGAGTAAACGCCGGTTTATTCACACAGAAAACTATAAGCACACAATAGGGGGTTCATATCGTAGGGGCGGATATCATCCGCCCGAAAAAGCCGGGCACACGAAAAGCGCTGGAAAGCAAGGAAAATCAACATGTTTCGCCCGGGCGGATGATATCCGCCCCTACGGCAGATTGAATGATGTTTTGAAAAAACAAGCAGACTCAGTTCGCGGCGTTCCACCTCATCACCGCCTTCGGCGGAGCTTCCCCTCCAGGGGAAGCCTTTTATGCCTTCCCCTGGAGGGGAAGGTGGCCCGAAGGGCTGGATGAGGTGGTATGCCGGGCAAAAACCCTGCTTTTCCTACGTCCCGGCAAGTTTTTTCCCCCAAACCCTTGCATTCCCGGCTGATCCATGCTATAATCCCTTTTGCGGCTCATGGGCAGCCCCCCATGAATCCGAGATTCAAGGGCAAAAGAGGTGAAATCAAGATGAAGGAAAAGATCCATCCCAAGTACGAAAAGGCGATCGTGCGCTGCGTATGCGGCGAGACCTTTGAGACCGGTTCCACCAAAAAGGAGCTGCGCGTGGAAATCTGCTCCAAGTGCCATCCCTTCTTCACCGGTAAGCAGAAGCTGGTGGACAGCGGCGGCCGCGTCGACCGTTTCAAGAAGCGCTTCGGTATGTAAGCAGCAAAAGCAGCACGGCCCTGCACAGGCCCGCGCTGCTTTTCTTTATCATCCGTGGGTATGGCCCGAAAAGAGGAAAACGGCATGGATAATTCGCGCCACAGAAACAGAATCACCGCGGAAATCCCGGTCTGGTGCCTGTATAATGTGCCCGGAATGCGGGAAAGGCACCGTGGCGCCAACGGCTTACGCCGTATGCACATGGTATGAGTATTATTCATCGACGCCGTTCTACGAGCGCAAGGAGCTGCGGGACGACGCGGTGGATCAGCTCCGGCATGTGGTGGAGCATGAGCTGAAAGCCATGGACGCCGGGACCGAGCGGGTCAGCGATAAGCTGGAAGGCATGAAATGCATCTGCCCGCAGTGCGGACATTACGGGTTTAAGAAAAGGGATCAGAAAAACATCTTCGGCCGGTATCGCTATCTGCGCCATCGGGAAGCGGCGCGGGTGCTGGAGGCGGCGTACAAATCGCCCATCCTGATTTCCCGGAATGTTCAGGCGCTGAAGAAAGCCGCCGCGAATTTCGAAGCGTACCATGCCCTGGATTGGGCCTGGATCGCGGAAAGATGCGCCTATGACGGGCACGGCAAAGCAGATGCGGACGCCATCATGGAGCAGATCCGCTGTTGAGGCGGGACGGGAACATTTTACTGAATTGGAGAAAGCTATGAAGAAGGGAAAAGCAAACGCCCAGTGCCCCCGGGCGGATATCGGCGGCCAGGCCGTACTGGACGGCGTGATGATGAAAAGCCCCGACGCCGTGGCCGTGGCCGTGCGCCGGCCCAACGGCGACATCGTGGTGAAAAGGGAGCCCTACGTCAGCCCGGCCAAAAAGCACAAATGGATGGGCTGGCCCTTCATCCGCGGGTCGGTGAGCATGGTGCAGATGCTGGGGCTGGGCATGCGGGTGCTGGAGGACAGCATGAAAATGTCCGGCGAGGAAGAGGAAGAGCCCAGCAAATTTGAAAAATGGCTGGCGAAAAAGCTGGGGAAAAGCGTGGACAAGGTGGTGATGGGCACCGCCATCGTGCTGGCGGTGGCCATGAGCGTGGGCCTGTTCGTGCTTCTGCCCAACCTGGTGATCAAGCTGTTCCCCGATACGCCCAAGGATTCCGCGTCCTGGACGCTGCTGCTGAAAAACCTGGTCAGCGGCCTGGTGCGGACGCTGCTGCTCATCGGATACATCGCCCTGGTGGGCCAGGTGCCGGACATGAAAAAGACCTTCCAGTACCACGGCTCGGAGCATAAAACGGTGTTCTGCCACGAGCACGATCTGCCCCTGACGCCGCAGAACGCCCGGCAGTTTTCCCGGCTGCATCCCCGGTGCGGCACCAGCTTTCTGCTGCTGACGTTCATTCTGTCCATCCTGTTTTATTCCGTCATCGACGTGCTGGTGTGGAAGCTGACGGGGTTCAACCTGGGAAATCATTACCTGTGGCGGGTGCTGAGCCGGCTGATCCTGCTGCCCTGCGTGGCGGGCATCAGCTATGAGATCCTCAAGGGCGTGGCATACGCCGAAAATCCCCTGACCCGCGCCCTGCGTTGGCCGGGGCTGCAGATGCAGCGCCTCACCACCCGGGAGCCCAGCGACAGCCAGCTGGAGGTGGCCATCGCCTCCATGAACGCCGCCCTCCACGGCCTGCCCGAAGGAGAAAAGACCGAAGAGGGCTGGATCGTGCTGCATAAGGAAGAAGAAAAAGCGGAAGAAAAATAGCGGTTTTTGGCGGGAGGGGGATTCTTTCCGGGGGAAAGAGTTCCCCTCCCGCGTCCTCCCCAAGAAAGCCGGTTTGGGGAGGCTTTTATTATCCGAAATCCTACCGGATAAAAAACAGCAATCTGAAAAAACAGTTCCGGCTTTCTCGGAAGGGGGCCCGGGGGAACCGCTCTTTGGCCTCCAAAGAGCGGTTTCCCCCGGCATCCCCCCGCTAAAGGAGCAAAACATGACGGTACGGGAAGTCCTGAAATGGGCGGAAGAAGAACTCGGGGAGATCCCGGAGCCCCGGCTGGACGCGGAATACCTGCTGGCGGCGGTACTGGGCGTATCCAGGCTGCCCATGCTGCTGGACAAGGGCAGGGAGCTGACGGACGGGCAGCGCGCGGCGTATGCGGGGCTGGTGGCCCGGCGGCAGGAAAGGGAGCCCTTGCAGTACATCCTGGGGGAGCAAAGCTTCATGGGCTTTTCCTTCCGGTGCGATCCCCGGGCGCTGATCCCCCGGCAGGACACGGAGGCAGTGTGCGGGGAGGCGCTCCGTTATCTTCGGCCCGGCATGCGGGCGCTGGATCTGTGCACCGGCACCGGCGCCCTGGCCGTTTCGCTCAAAAAGCTGTGCCCCGGGGCGGAGATCACGGCGTCGGACGTGAGCGGGGACGCCCTTTCCCTGGCCCGGGAGAACGCGGAAAGGCTGGGCGCGGAGGTGCGCTTCCTGCAGGGCGATCTGTTTGCGCCCGTTGCCGGGGAGCGGTTCGGCCTGATCGTCAGCAATCCGCCCTACATCCCCGACGGGCTGCGGGGCAAATTGCAGTCCGAAGTGGAAAAGGAGCCCGCGCTGGCGCTGTTCGCCGGGGCGGACGGGCTGGATTTTTACCGCCGCATCGCCCGGGAAGCGCCGGAGCACCTGACGGACGGCGGCCGGCTGATCCTGGAAACCGGCGACGGGGAAAGCCGGGCGGTGGAACGGCTGCTGGAGGAGAAATTTCAGGAGATCGCCGTGTTCCGTGATCTTTCGGGCCTGCCCCGGGGGATCAGCGCGGTGAAAAAGGAGGGCGGAGCGCCATGATGGAGGCCCAGTTTGAAAGCATGGAAGGCCGCTATGAGGAAATGCAGATCGCCGCGGCCCAGCCGGAGATCCTTTCCGACGTGCCCCGGTATCAGAAGCTGCTGCGGGAGATCGGGCAGCTGGAGCCCGCGGTGAACGCCTGGCGGGCGTACAGGCAGCTTCTGCGGGAAATCGACGGCGCGAAGGATATGCTGAAGGACCCGGAAATGGCGGAAATCGCGCAGGAGGAGCTGAAGGCACTGCTTCCCCGGGAGGAGAAGGAGCGGGAAGCCCTGCGGCTTTTCCTCATTCCCCGGGACCCGGACGACGGCCGCAGCGTGGTGATGGAGATCCGCCCCGGAGCCGGGGGCGAGGAGGCCGCGCTGTTCGCGGCGCTGCTGATGCGGATGTACCAGCGCTACGCCGAGCGCAGGGGCTACCGCTTTGAAACGGTGGACGTGACGGACACGGAGCTGGGGGGCGTAAAGGAAGCGGTGTTCACCCTTTCCGGCGCGGGGGCGTTTGCCCGGATGAAGTACGAATCCGGCGTGCACCGCATCCAGCGGGTGCCCGTCACCGAGGCCGGAGGCCGCATCCACACCTCCACGGCCACGGTGGCGGTGCTGCCGGAGGCGGAGGATGTGGAAGTGGAGATCCGCTCCGAGGACCTGCGCATCGACACCTACCGGGCCTCCGGCCACGGCGGGCAGTACATCAACCGCACCGATTCCGCCGTGCGCATCACCCACCTGCCCTCCGGCCTGGTGGTCACCTGCCAGGATGAGAAGAGCCAGCTGAAAAACAAGGAAAAGGCCATGAAGGTGCTCAAATCCCGGCTGTACGATCTGTACCGCTCCGAAAAGGACGCGGCCTACGCCCGGGACCGGAAGGCCCAGGTGGGCACCGGGGAGCGCAACGAGCGCATCCGCACCTACAATTTTCCCCAGGGGCGGGTGACGGATCACCGGGCCAACCTGACGCTGTACCAGATCGACGCCGTCATGGACGGGGATCTGGACGCGATCATCGACGCCCTGATCCTGAAGGAGCAGGCGGAGAAGCTGAAGGGCCTGACGGTCTGACGCGGGGAGGATTTACAATTCCTTATATTGCGGCGCCGGGGCATGTGTGGTATAATCAGGCCAACAGCCGCTGCGCACATTTCCGTTCCATGCATTCAAAACGGATGCGCGGTTCATGACCGAAAAACGGCGAAGACGGCTGCAGGAGGGGCATCCGGCGCCGCGGCACGCCTGTGGGAAAACCGGAAGCGAGGAGGAAGAATCAATGACACGCAAGCGATTGATAACGGCGGCGCTGGCCGCGCTGCTGATCCTGGGGATCGTATTTCCCGGGGCGGCGGAAATAAATAAAAGCTCCCTTTCCATCGTGGACGCCCAGGAGCTGACGCCCGCATACGCCGCGGACGACGTGTATAACGTGCTGCTGCTGGGCAACGAATATGAAGACGGCACCAGCGGCCAGGGCAAGCCCAGCGCCAGCGGCAGCAAAGCCGCCAAGGCCAGGGATCAGGGCCTGCCTGAGATCATGGCTTATCATACCGACGCCGTCATGGTGCTGTCCGTCAACAAAACCAAAGGAAAAATCAATCTGATCTCCATTCCCCGGGATACCATGGTGTACGTGCCCGGCGTGTACGGCGTGTACAAGCTGAACGACGCGTTCAACTGCGCGTCCTCCGTGCGGGAAGGCATCAGCCGCACCCGGGATACGGTGCGCTGGCTGCTGGGCGGTGTGAAGATCGACGCCTACGTGTTCGTGGATATGGGCGCATTGACGAAGCTGGCCACCGTCCTGGGGGGCGTGGATTTCGATCTGGAGGTCAGCTATACCGGCACCAGCGGCCGCGGCTATTCGGCGGGCCGGCAGCATCTGGACGGGATCGGCGTCATGGACTACGTCCGGGCCCGCAAGAACATCGACAGCAACGACCAGAACCGCACCGAGCGGGGCCGGAAGATGATTTCCGCCATCATTCAGAAGCTGTGGGGGAACTGGGATCTGGTCAATACCCTGTGGGAGACCGCCAACGGCAGCAACATCAATTTCTACACCAATATCGAGGGCGGCGATCTGACCGCCCTGTATCAGGCGGTGCAGGGCCTGAGCAGCCGGGAGATCGGCTCCTACGTGCTGTCCGGCGATTACGGCACCCATACCACCTGCGGGGATTTCCAGTTCCGCATCCTGGATCAGGACAACCGCATCCGGGTGCTGAAAGAGGTCTTCGGCATCGAAGCCGCGCCCCTGCCCTACATCAGCCAGCGGTACGTAAGATGGCTGTTCCGGGGAAACGGCAACGTGACGGAAGCGGCGGACATCACCCAGAACCGTTACGCCAACGACGGGTTCGATTACGTCAAGCATCTGCGCAAGGGGCAGTTCGTGATGGATTTCGTCGGCAATGTGGCGAGCCCCACCCCCGCCCAGAAGGCCGCGCTGGCGGACTTTGAAATGATATACAACGACTTCCTGGAGGCGTTTGAAAACGCGTCCGCCAAGGTGGAGGACGGGGATTACCGGGCCGTCATCCCCACCACGCTGCGGAAGAATTACGAGCGTTCCCTGCAGGCCCTGGCCGATGCGTTTGGCTATACGGAGAGCCTGAACTGTACCCACGGACATTTCTGGGAGCAGGATTACGCCATCAATCAGTATCATCAGATCGACTGGCGCTGAGAAAAAAACGGGGAGGTAAGCACAGTGAAAACGGCGCTGCTCATTATGGCTGCGGGGATCGGCTCCCGGTTTGGCGGCGGCATCAAGCAGCTGGAAAAGGTGGGCCCCTGCGGCGAGATCATCATGGATTATTCTATTCATGACGCCATCCGGGCCGGGTTTGGCAAGATCGTGTTCGTGATCCGCCGGGATATCGAAACGGATTTCCGGGAGATCATCGGCAGCCGGATCGAAAAGATCTGCGCCCGCTGCGGCGTGGAGGTGGCCTACGGCTTTCAGGATCTGCACGATCTGCCGGCGGGCTATGCCGTGCCGGAGGGCCGCGGCAAGCCCTGGGGCACGGGCCAGGCGGTGCTGGCGGCCCGGGATGTGATCCGGGAGCCCTTCGCCGTGATCAACGCGGACGATTACTACGGCCGGGAGGCGTTTTTCAAGCTGCACGATTTCCTGTCCGTTCCCCGGGGCGACGGGGAATTCGGCATGGCGGGCTTCATTCTCAAAAACACCCTGTCGGACAACGGCGCGGTGACCCGGGGCGTGTGCCGGGTGGACGAAAAAGGCTTCCTCACCGAAGTGGTGGAAACCTCCGATATCGTCAAAACCGTGAAGGACGGGCAGATCGGCGCGGAAGCGGCCGGCCGGGCCATCGACCCCAAAGCGTATGCGTCCATGAATTTCTGGGGCCTCAGCCCCGCGTTCATGAAGCTGCTGGAGGAGGGGTTCGTGGAATTCCTGGAAACGAAGGCAAAGGAAAACCCCCTGAAGGCCGAATTCCTGATCCCCAGCTATATCGGGCAGCTGCTCAAAGAAAAAAAGGTCACCGTACAGGTGCTGGACACCCCGGACGCCTGGTTCGGCGTGACGTACAAGGAAGACAAGCCCTTCGTGGTGGACAGCTTCCGGGATCTGATCGCCCGGGACGTGTACCGGACGGATCTGTTTTCCGATCTGTAAGCGTTTTCGGCAGGGAAGGCCCGGCTGCCTTCCCTTTTCTTTTTCCGGCGAGAGGAGGAAAACGGGCGTGCCGGTCGTGGAAATCCGGGATCTTTCATTTCCCGGGGCGGAGATATTCTTTCACCTGACGGATCATCAGCTCCGCAGCCGCCAGGAGCCGGAAAAGGGGCTGTTTATCGCCGAAGGGCCCAAGGTGGTGCTGTCGGCGCTGGAGGCCGGCTGCGCGCCGGTTTCCCTGCTGATGCGGCGGAAATTCGTGGACGGCCCGGGGGCGGCGGTGATCGCCAGGTGCCCGGACGTGCCCGTATATACCGGGGACGACGATACCCTCGCCGCCCTGACGGGGTTCCGGCTGCAAAGGTCCTGGGTGCTGGGCGCCTTCCGAAGGCCGCCCCTGCGGCAGCCGGAGGAAGTGATCCGGGGCAGGCGCCGCATCGCCCTGCTGGAAGGGATCACCGAGCCCTCCAACGTGGGGGCGATTTTCCGTTCGGCGGCGGCGCTGGGGTGCGAAGGCATCCTTTTGTCCCCTGATTGTTGCGATCCGCTGCATCGCCGGGCGGTGCGGGTGTGCATGGGCGCGGTGTTCCTGGTGCCCTGGGCCCGGACGGGGGACGACTGCGCGATCCCGCTGATGAAACACGAGGGCTTCCGGGTGCTGGGCCTGGCGCTCAGGGAAAACTGTCTGACCTTGGACGACCCGTCCCTTCCCAAAGAGCAGCGGCTGGCGGTGTGCCTGGGCACGGAGGACACGGGCCTGACGGACGGCGTGCTGGATCAGTGCGACGATATCGTGCGCATCCCCATGGCGGCGGGGATCGACTCCCTGAATGTGGCCGCCGCCTCCGCCGTCGCCTTCTGGCAGCTGCGGCCCCGGTAAAGCATCCTTCCCGCCGGAGCGGGGATCAATCATACAGGAGGATAAGATCATGCTGAAAAAAGGAATCGCCCTGAGCCTGGCGCTGCTGCTGTGCCTGGCGCTGCTGCCCGTCCGGGCGGAAAACGCCGCCATCCTGGGCCAGCCCTTCCCGGACTTCACCGCCGTCGATACGGAGGGGAACACCTTTACCCTGTCCGAAGCGCTGAAGGAGAAAAAGGCGGTGCTCATCAACCTGTGGGCCACCTGGTGCCCGCCCTGCCAGGCGGAATTCCCCTACCTGGACGAAGCGTACGCCCAGCGGGCCGACGACGTGGCGGTGATCGCCCTCTCCATCGAGGGGGAAGACACCCTGGAGGCGATTGCGGAGTTCAAGAACAATCTGGGCCTTTCCCTGCCCATGGGCCGGGACGAGGGCGAAGCGCTGAGCGACTATGTGCAGGTTTATTACATCCCCACCACCGTCATCGTGGACCGGTTCGGCAACGCCTGCTTCATGGACAGCGGCGCCATCACCTCCGCCGACGCTTTCCTGCGGCTGATGGACGCTTTCCTGGGGGACGACTACACGGCCTCCCGGGTGCTGGATGAGCTTCCCCCGGCCCGGGTGTGGGACGCCGGCGTGGAGGGCGCCCGGAAAATCAGCCTTACCTATGGGGGGCAGAACGTGGTGGACGCCGCCTGGATCGTGGACGGAAAGGAAGCGGATTTCATTTTCCGGCTGCTGGAGGGCGCAGCCAAGGACGACTACGTTGAAACCGATACCGGCGATCGGAAGGATCTGGACAGCCTGTACGACAGCGCGGACGGCGCGTATCATTTTCATGCGGAAATTCCCGATCAGACGGATTATCTGATTCTTGGCCTGTGCACCGGCGAAGGGGAAATGACGATGATGATGATTCTGTTCCGGGATGAAAACGGGCTGCGGACGCTGGCGAACGATTACTTTGCCGGCGAAGCCCTGGACTGGGCGGAAATCGACGAATAAACGGGCAAAGAATTAACGGCGCGTCTTTCTTCCGAAGGGGAGGAAAAACGCGCCGCTTTTTTGTGCGATGGAAAGCCGGCGCCTGCCGCCGGACAGGCGGCCGTTACCGGATCAGCGTAATATTTTTGAACACGCTGACCAGGGTGTTGGCCACGGTGGACATGGTCTTGATGAAGATATCCAGGGCCACGCCCACCACGTCCTTGCGGGTGTCGCCGATGGTATCGCCGGTGACGGCGGCCTTATGGGCGTGGGAGCCCTTGCCGTAGCCTTTCAGCGCGCCGGATTCGATGTACTTTTTCGCGTTGTCGAACGCGCCGCCGGAGTTGCCCATGAAAATGGCCCGGGGGATGGCCACGATGGTGGCGCCGATGAGCAGGCCGCCCACGAATTCCACGCCGAAGAGGAAGCCGCCGATCACGGGGATCGCCATGGCCAGCACGGAGGGCACCAGCATCTTTTTCAGCGCCTGCCGGGCGGCAATGGCGATCATGCGGTTGTAGTCCGGGGCTTTTTCGCCGGAAAGGACCTCGGGGGTCAGCTGCTTGTCGCCCTCGTCGGCCATGAGCTTGGCGGATTCGATGGTGTTGTCGGTGAGCATGGCGGAGAAGTATTCCACCAGGGCGCCGCCGATGATGGCGCCGGCCACCACCACGAAGGAGGCGATATTCAGCGTCATTTCCGCCCCGGCCCTGGTGAAGTTGCCCACGTAGGAAACGATGAGGGACACCGTGGCGAAGGCGGCGGAGCCGATGGCGAAGCCCTTGCCCACGGCGGCGGTGGTATTGCCCACGGCGTCCAGCTTATCGGTGATCACGCGCACGTCGCTCTCCAGATGGCAGCTTTCCGCCAGGCCGCCGGCGTTGTCGGCGATGGGGCCGAAGGCGTCGATGGACACCGTGGCGCCCACGAAGGCCAGCATGCCCAGCGCGGCCACGGCCACGCCGTAGATGCCCGCCAGCTTGCCGGAAACGAACAGCGCGATGCCGATCACCAGCACGGGCAGCAGCACGCTGCGGGAGCCCACGGCGTCGCCCTTGGTGACCACGAAAGCCTCGCCCTCCGGGGCCATTTCGGCCAGCTTGCGGGTGGGCTTATAATCGGTGGAGGTGTAATACTCGGTGATGGAGCCGATGGCCACGCCGCTTAAGATCCCCAGCACGGCGCAGATCCAGGGGGAAGCCCAGCCGGCGGACCATTTGTAGGTTTCCCGCAGCACGGCGGCATCCGTATTGGCAAAGCAGATGGCCGCTGCGCCGAAGCCCAGCACGATGGTGAGGCCGGCGGAGATCCAGGTGGCCAGGTTCAGTTCCCGGGAGGGGTTATCGCCCATCTTTTTCCGGTCGGCATAGAACAGGCCCAGCACGCAGCTGAGCAGGCCCACGCCCGCCAGCAGCACGGGATAGAGGATGGTGCCGCTGAACACGTTTTCCAGGGCCTGCTTTACATTCTCGGCGATGTTGATCTCATACTGCTGGAACAGGATCACGGCGATCATCAGCGCGGCGGAAATGGTGGCCACGAAGGATTCCAGCAGGTCGGAGCAGTTGCCGGCGATGTCGTTGACGTTGTCGCCGATAAAGTCCGCGATCACGTTGGGCACCCGGGAATCGTCCTCCGGCAGGTCGTTGCGCACTTTCGCCAGGATGTCGGCGGAAATGTCTGCCGCCTTGGTGTAGTTGCCGCCGGCCACGCGGTTGAACATGGCCACCAGGGAGCAGCCCAGGGAGTAGGTGGAAATGCGCATGATGGTGGGGTTGACCCCTTCCAGGGTGGTGATCAGCCCGCCGCCCAGCACGTCGTGGCGTACGCTGCCGAAGATCATCAGGATGGTCACCATGCCCAGCAGGCCCAGGCCCTGCACGCACAGGCCGGAAATGCTGCCACCGCAGAGGGCCACCTTTACCGTTTCGCCGATGGACTTGGTTTCCCGGGCGCGGTTGGCGGTGCGGACGTTGGCGTAGGTGGCGCTTTTCATGCCCACCACGCAGGCGCAGGAGCTCATCAGCGCGCCGAAGAGGAACGTGATGCCGCTGGTGGCTTCCACGAACAGGCTGAACACCGCCGCCAGCAGGACCACCACGATCACGATGGTGCGGTATTCGGTTTTCATGAAGGTATTGGCGCCGGACCGGATGATCCCCGCCATTTCGGCCATTTCCCGCGTGCCCTCCGGCATTTTGCGGATGCGCGCGTAGTTGTACGCCACATAGGCGATACCCAGGGCTACCACGCCCAGGACCAGGATATACCAAAGCATAAGGAGCGCCCTCCCATCCCGTATTGTGAGGATCCCGGGGCTTCCGGCACGCTTCGCGCCGTTTCCCCGATTTCTTACCTATTATATATTCCGCCCCGGGCCCCGTCAATAGCGGAAAGGGCAAAAAGCGAACGAAATCCGGAGAAATCGGGGGAATATTTGGGTTTTATAAAAGCCCCTGCCGGACGGGCGGCAGGGGCACGCGGGGGATTTTCCGGGGTCAGAGCGTGATCTGGGGCTCCGCCCAGGGGGTCAGGGAAATTTCCAGATTGCCGTTCCGGGTGCGGAGCTCGTCCAGGAAGGCCTTTTCCCGGGCGGGGGCCTTCATCCGGATGCGGTAGGACAGGCGGAACATGCTGCCCATTCCCGTGGTTTTGACGCCGCAGTTTTCCGCAGAGAGGAGATATTGGGCAAATACGTCCGAAAACGCGTCAGTGAATTCCATGGATTCGGGCACGGTGACGCGCAGCAGCTTTTCCTCCGCCATCGCTTTGTGCTCGAAGACGGGCAGGGCGCTGAGGGCCAGGAACACCAGCCCCAGCCCCAGCAGGATCGCCGCGCCGTAGCCCACATAGCCCATGCCGAAGGCCACCCCGGCCCCCATGGCGATGAGCACCCCGGCCATTTCGTCGGCGCTGGCCTGGGCGCTGCGGAAGCGGGTCAGGGCCAGGGCCCCGCCGAAGGCCACCCCGGCGCCGATGCTGCCGCTGACGAAGGTGATCACCGTGCCCACCACGCAGGGCAGCAGGGCGCAGGATACGAAGAAGCGGCGGCTGGCCCGCACCCGGAAGGAAAGCAGCCACCCGTAGATCGCCCCGGATACCAGGGCGGCGGCGGCCATCAGGAAAAACTGGCTCGCGGTGATGGAAGACGTAAAGATGGAATCAAACATGGTTTTCTCTCCTTTCCGGTCCGGGCGGTCCCGGCGGCGTGGGTGAGGCGCCAGGCCTCGCCGTATTTGGAAAAGCTGGATTTCCGGATCTCCCCGGCGTCCAGCGCGTGGCTCAGCCACAGGGGCAGGGCCTGCTGCACCTTGATTTCCAGGATGGCCCCGCCCGGGGCCAGCAGCGGCGCGCATGCGTCCGGATGATCCAGCGTCAGGCGGTCGGTGCGGAAGCGGGGCGCGTAGTCCACGGTGAGGCGAAGATCGCCCGCCGGCTCAAAGTACGCCTCCCGGTCGTACACGATCAGGCAGGCGGGGCGGAGATAAGGATACCGGTCCCGGAAGAAGGCGATCTCCCGGCCGATCTGGCTGGCCTCCGGGGACGGGCCGCCGGAAAAGAACGCTTCCGTTTTTTCCAGGCTGGTCTGCACCCGGCGCTTGTATACGACGCCCTCCGCCTTGCGCTTGAGCTCCAGGAACACGGGCGAGGATGCGTCCGCCGCGCCGTAGGACCGCAGGCGTATCTTTTCCTTGTACGCGGGCTTTTCCAGGGACGCGCGGATCAGCCGGCTGTCCGGGGTGTCGTAATAAAGGGAAAAGATCGGGGTGCGGCCGTACCGGTCCAGGAGCATGCGCCCCCGCAGGGCGGAAAGAAGATGCGCGGTCTGCGCTTCGTTCATCAGGTACTTGATTTCATAGCGCTGCATGGCCTGCAGGAAGGATCCGCTCACGGTTACCGCCTCCTTTTTCCTCTCCTGAGGACGCGCCCATTGTGCGCCCCGGGGCTTAAAAGAACCTTAAAAAATGAAAAAATCGCTGATATTTTTTTGAAATCATTTCTTTCCCCGTTGAAAGGGGCGCAGAAAAGCTGGTATAATGACGCATCGGGCACAGAAAAGGAGGCGGCATGCCATGATGCGGATGGGGCCGATGGGACGCGGCTTTATGAGCGACGAAGAAAAGGCGAACCGGCCGAAGGTCACCGGCGCGCTGCTCAAGCGGGTGTTTTCTTATCTCAGGCCGTACTGGAAGCAATTCCTTCTGATCCTGTGCGCCATCGCGGTGTCCAGCCTGCTGGGGCTGTACCCCTCGGTGCTGACGGGCCGCATCGTGGACGCCCTGGCGGAAAGGAGCGGCGTGGGGGTGCTGGTGCGGCTGATTTTGCTCTCCCTGGGGGTGACGCTGCTCAGCAGCCTCATCGGCGTGGGGCAGAATTACCTGAACAGCTGGATCGCCCAGCACATCACCTACGACATGCGCAACAAAATGTTTGCCCACCTGCAAAGGATGAGCCAGCGCTTTTTCACCTCCAATAACCAGGGCGATATCATCACCCGCATGACCAGCGATATTTCCGGCGTGCAGTCGGTGATCACCAATACCTTTACCTCCATCCTCTCCAATTCCATCACCCTCATCGCCGCCCTGGCCGTCATGTACCGGCGGAACTGGATGCTGGCCACGTTGGGGGTGCTGGTGATCCCGCTGTTCGTGATCCCCTCCCGCCGGGCGGGCAGGACCCGCTGGAACCTGACCAGGGAATCCCAGGCCTGCAACGACGAAATCAACGGCATCCTCAACGAGACCCTGTCCGTCAGCGGCCAGAGCCTGGTGAAGCTCTTCGGCAAGGAAGAATACGAATACGGCCGCTACAAGGACGCCAACGGCCGCATGATCAAGCTGAATATCAAGGAGAGCATGGCGGGCCGCTGGTTCTTCATGATCATCCAGACCTTTTCCTCCATCGGGCCCATGCTGCTGTATCTGGTGGGCGGCATCCTGATGATGAATTACAATCAGGAGATCACCGTGGGCGACATCACCGTGATGGTGGCCCTGCTGGGGCGGATGTACGGGCCGGTGAACCAGCTGCTGAACATCCAGGTGGAATGGATCCGGTCCATGGCGCTGTTCACCCGGATCTTTGAATACTACGATATGCCGGTGGAGATCCAGAACGCCCCGGACGCCGTCACCCCCGCGTCCTGCGACGGCAGCGTGAGCTTCTCCCACGTGGATTTTTCCTATGATCCCGAGCGTCAGATCCTTTACGACGTGACGTTCGATCTCAAGGCCGGCCGCAGCGTCGCCATCGTGGGGCCTTCCGGCAGCGGCAAAAGCACCATCATCAATCTGATCCCCCGGCTGTACGACTGCCAGGACGGGACGGTGTATTTCGGCGGCACGGACGTGAAGAAGCTGGATCTGGCCTTCCTGCGCAGCCACGTGGGCATCGTCAGCCAGGAAACGTACCTTTTCAACGGCACCATCCGGGACAATCTGCTCTACGCCAAGCCCGACGCCACCGAGGCGGAGCTGATCGCCGCCTGCAAAAAGGCGAATATCTACGAATTCGTGGAGAAGCAGGAATCGGGCCTGGACGCCATGGTGGGCAACCGGGGGCTGAAGCTCTCCGGCGGGGAAAAGCAGCGGCTTTCCATCGCCCGGGTGCTGCTGAAAAACCCGGCGCTCCTGATCTTCGACGAGGCCACCTCCGCCCTGGATTCCATTTCCGAAGCCAAGATCCAGGAGGCCATCGAGCCCATCATCCAGGAGCGCACCAGCATCCTCATCGCCCACCGGCTT
>JAFZQK010000017.1 GCA_017620455.1 Clostridia bacterium | reverse complement strand
CTACTTCAGCGGCTTCATTGATCATCAGCAGCAGCGCATGCAGTTTTACGGCGCCGATCCCGCCTCCCCCGCCTGGCGTGTGGCCTGCTGCCCCGGCTGCGGCGCCAAAACCGCCGTGGCCGATCAGGGCGGCGTGTGCCGCTACTGCGGATCGCCGCTCACCCCCGCGCGCTGACCGCTCCAAATCAACCTTCTAATAACTCCACACTAAACACTCCTCACTCCTCACTCTCGTTTTCCCCTCATTCTCGTTCCTTTGGAGGAATCAGCCATGCCCAAACAGCCCCCCGCCCCCCTGACGCCCGACATCATCCAGACGCCCCTGGAGGACGTGCTGCACCAATCCATGATGCCCTACGCGGAATACGTGATCCTGGAGCGCGCCATTCCCCGGGTGGAAGACGGATTGAAGCCCGTTCAGCGCCGCATCCTCTTCACCATGCACGAACTGGGCCTCACCCCGGACAAGCCCCACCGCAAATGCGCCCGCATCGTGGGCGACTGCCTGGGCAAATACCATCCCCACGGGGACACCAGCGTTTACGACGCCCTGACCCGTATGGCCCAGCCCTATTCCCTGCGGGGGGTCATGGTGGACGGCCACGGCAATTTTGGCTCCATCGACGGCGACAGCGCCGCGGCCATGCGGTACACCGAGGCCCGCATGGCCCCCCTGGCGCTGCAGATGCTGCGGGACATCGAAAAGGATACGGTGCCCTTCCGGCTGAATTTCGACGATACCCTCAAGGAGCCGGATCTTCTGCCCGCCCGCTTCCCCAATTTGCTGGTGAACGGCGCCAGCGGCATCGCCGTAGGCCTGGCCACCAACATCCCGCCCCATAACCTCAAGGAAGTCACGGAAGCGGTCTGCATGCAGATCGACAATGAAAACGTGACATTGGACGAGCTCATGCGGGTGCTGCCCGGGCCGGATTTCCCCACCGGCGGCATCCTGCTGGACACGCCGGAGATCCGCGCCGCCTATGAAACGGGCCGCGGGAAGCTGACCCTCCGGGCCAGGGTGGAGATGGAGCCGGGCAATTCCGGCCGCACGCTGCTGGTGATCACGGAAGTCCCCTACGGCGTGGCCAAAGCCCAGATGCTGGAAAAGATCCTGCGGCTCAGCGAGGAAAAAAAGGCCCAGCTGGGCTGCATCCACGATATCCGGGACGAAAGCGACCGGTCGGGGCTGCGGGCGGTAATCGAGCTCAAAAAAGAAGCCAACCCCCAGAAGGTGCTGGCTTACCTTTACAAATACAGCGACCTGCAGGTGACCTTCGGGGTCAACATGGTGGCCGTCGCGGCGGGCAAGCCCGTGCTGATGGGCCTCAAAACCGTGATCGGCCATTTCATCCGCCATCAGAAGGACGTGGTCACCCGCCGCACCCGGTACGAGCTGGAACAGGCGAAGGCCCGGGCCCACATCCTGGAGGGCCTGATCGTCGCAGTGGACAATCTGGACGAGGTCATTGCCCTGATCCGCGCAAGCAAGAACGGCAAGGAAGCCAAAGCCCGCCTGATGGAGCGCTTCGGCTTCACCGACGTGCAGGCCCAGGCCATCCTGGATCTGCGCCTGCAGCGCCTCACCGGCCTGGAAATCGAAGCCCTGCGCCGGGAATACGCCGATATCCTTAAGCTGATCGACACCCTGGAGGGCATCCTCAAAAGCGAAAAAAAGCTGATGAACGTGATCAAAAAGGAGCTGCGGGAGATCGCCGACCAGTTCGGGGACGACCGCCGCACCCAGATCATCCGTGAGAAAGAGGACGACGTTCCCGTGATCGTGGAGGAAGAGCCGCTGCCCGAAGAGGCGGTGGTGTTCCTCACCCGGGGCGGCCAGCTGCGCCGCATGAGCCCCCGGAACTTTGAAAAGATGGACATGCCCGGGAACGAAAGCGACATGGCCCGGTATCTGTTCCATACCCAGACCGATCATACTCTCTTCTTCTTCACCGACCGGGGCAACTGCTATCCCCTCAGCGTAGGCGCGCTGAACGAAACCGCCAAACCCAAGGACCGGGGCGGCGCCCTGAGCAGCGTGCTGGCAGGGCTGGAAACCGATGAAAAATGCGTGTCGCTGCTGCTCATCATGCCCGGCAGCCTCATGGGCATGGGCGATCTATTGTTCTTTACCAGGCAGGGCCAGGTGAAGCGCACCAGCGCCGCGGAATACGACGTGAAGCGATCCAAATTCGCCGCCTTGAACCTGAAGGGCGACGACCGGCTCCTGTGCGCGGTGCCCGCCGAGGAGGGCAGCGATCTGCTGATGATCACCCGCAAGGGCATGTGCATCCGCTTCCCCCTGGACACCGTGCCCGAAATGGGCCGGGTCAGCGCCGGGGTGCGGGGCATGAAGGTGGACGAGGACGACGAGGTGATCCTGGCCTGTCCCCTTTCCGTGTCCGATCAGATCATTTTATTCACCGAGCGCGGCTACGCCAAGCGCCTTCCCGGCGGCCTCTTCGACGCCCAGGGCCGGGCCGGCAAGGGCGTCCGGTGCATCTCCTTCAATAAATCCGGCTCCACCGGCACCTACCTGGCCGCCGCCGTTCGGATCACCGCGTCCCGGGCCTTCACCGTGCTGCAAAACGGCGGAGTGATGACCCCCATGATGTCCGATATGCTTCCCGTGCAGGACCTTTCCGACAAGGGCAAGCCCACCGTCATGGCCGTGCTGGACGACATCGTGACCGATCTGATCCTGTAAAAAATTAGGGGCTGTTGCACAGCCCCTTCGATCAAATGGATCCTCCATTGGAGGGGCTGCCGCCCCTCCAAACCACCCCGGGATTCTTCGGTTTCCCGGTATTCACTGTTGCTCGTTCTTTTTTGAAAACCAATATCCCTGTAAACAAAGAGGATGTTGCAGATTGGCTTCTGCAACATCCCCTTTGTGTGCATCATTCCGCGAATACGATATCGTCCCGCAGGCGGTAGATGGTGGCCCCGCGGCCCTTCTTGCAGAACGCCTCCGCCCACCATCGGATGGGCTTTTCCGCGTCGAACTGCACCAGGCCGTACCGGATGCCATCCTTCTTTTCGCCCTTCATGTTGCTGTCCATCCAGCGCACGGTATCCGTTTCCGGGTCGTAATCCGCGATCATGACCGCGCTGTGGGCGCCCTTGCCGTAATAGTAATCCGCCGACATCTGGAAATAATCGCCCTTCTGCACCTGGCGCATCAGCGCCAGGGCCAGCTCCATATTTTCCGCCTTGGACAAATCCGTATCGTACAGAAACTGCGCCGCTACGACGAAGGGATTCCCCTCCTCCGCGCTCACGTCCTTCCACCGGTAGCCATACTGATAAGGCCTGCAGTCATCCGCGGTCTGATTGGCCGGCACGGCCAGGCGGACGCCGGGGTATCCGGCCAGGCGATATCCTTCGGCGTTCTGGGCGAACACATAGGTGGTGAAATTCTTGCACACGTAAATGTCCCCGGCGTAATGCGCCCGCTGAAGCTTTCCGCCGGCCTTTTCATACACCTGCCGGCCCGTTTCGATATAGCCGTCGATCAGCGCGTCCCGGGCGGATGCTTCTTCCGCTTTCCCGCTTTCCGGCGCGGGCGCCGGCTCCGCAGCGGGCGTCTCGGCAGGCGCCGCGGCGATGCCGTTCATGTGGATCTCCGCTTCCTCCGCAAATGCCGGCATCAGCAGCATCAGCCCCGCCATCAGCAGCGGCATCAGCCTTTTCCATCCCTTACGCATCCGCCCTCTTCTCCTTCTTTTCTCCCGCCGCGGCCGAAAGATCCTCCTCCGTCAGGCGCATCAGCGTTTCCCGGGTGATCTCGGCCCCGCTCCGGCTCAGCCGGTCCGCCTGGGCGGCGATGGCGCGCTCGAACAGGTTCCGCACGCCCCGGGCGTTGCCGAAGCCGGCGATATCCCGGCTTTCCCTTTCCAGGATCTCTTTGAGCTTTTCTTCCGCGTCCTCCGCCAGGGTGTATCCGCTTTTTCCGCAGCGCATTTTGAAGATTTCCGTCATTTCCTCCACGGTGTAATCCGGGAAGTGCATGAAACGGTTGAACCGGCTTTCCAGCCCTGGATTGGAATGAACGAATTCCTCCATCAGCTCCGTGTATCCCGCCACGATCACCACCAGGTCCTCCCGGTGGTCCTCCATGGCCTTGAGCAGGGTATCCACGGCCTCCTGGCCGTAATCCGTGCCGCCCCTGCGGGCGGTGAGGGCGTAGGCTTCGTCAATGAACAGCACCCCGCCCAGGGCCTTTTCGATCACCTCGGCGGTCTTGATGGCGGTCTGCCCCACGTAGCCCGCCACCAGGCCGGACCGGTCCACCTCCACCAGATGGCCCTTCGATAAAACGCCCAGGCTTTTGTAAATCCTGCTCATGAGCCGCGCCACCATGGTTTTGCCCGTGCCGGGATTGCCGGAAAACACCATATGCAGCGACAGGTCCGGCGTGGGCAGGCCGTGCTCCTTCCGGGCGCTGCAGATGCCGATCCAGTTGATCAGGCTGTCCACTTCGGATTTGATCCGGTCCAGCCCGATATAATCGTGCAGCTCCTTTTTCAGATCCTCAATGTTCTCCGGCGGCGCTTCTTCCTTCTGTTCCTTTTCTTTCGCCTTCTTTTCGCCGGCCGGGGCGGAGACGCCTTTTTCGGCGGCGGGCTTTTTTCCCTCGCCCGTTCCCGGCGCTTTCATGCTTTCCGGCCGGATGCCCCACAAATCCTCGCTGAGCAGCTGCATCCGCTGACGCAGCAGCCCCTGCATGATCTCGTTCTGCATGCGGATGATCTCGTCCTTGTTCTCCATGGCGCTCTCTCCCCCGTCCTTTTTCAGATATTTCCTGACGGTCCTGATGCTCTCGTTCAGATCTTCCCACCGGATGGAGCCGTCCGCCTGAAACGCGGTGGCTTCCAGGGTAAAATCCCCTTCGTAGCCCGTTTGGGGCAAATAAGCGAACAGCCTGGCAAAATCGATGTTCCCCCGGCCGATGAACAGGGTTTTCAGATGCCCCCAATCGGCGTAGGTCCCATCGTAATCGTTGATGTGCATGTGCGCGATGTGGGCCCACAGCCAGCGGTTTTCCGGATCGTACAGCGCGTCCGTCTGCCCGTGAAAGGCCGCCAGCTTAGTATCCCAGGTAAACCGCGCGCCGGGATCCAATGCCAGCAGCGCCCGGAAATGCGCCAGCGGATCCCGCTGGGTGCAGACCACGTTTTCCACCGTCAGCATCACGCCCTGACGCTCCGCCTCTTCCTTCAGCCTGCCGTAGGCCGCCAGATGGTTTTCGATGCGCGTGTCGGAGGGCTTGCCGTTCCACAGGTGCAGCACCATTTTTTCCGCGCCGATCTCCCGGGCGATCTCGCAGTTCACCCGGAAATCCGCAAAGGCCCGGGCGGTTTCCCCCTGATCGCCGGAGGAGAGCTTTTCCCCCACGGTCTTTTCACAGTGCATGGCGGGAAAGCTGAGCCCCAGCCCCCTTAGAAAGCGCGTCAGCCGCTCCCGTTCGGGATACCAGCTGTCGTACATCATGAATTCAAAGCCGTCGCAGCACAGCTTTTCCCCGCAGCCTTCCAGCAGCCGGTAATCCCGCCCGTTGGGGCGTCCGATCAGCGCGCCGGTGGAGCACAGGATCCTTCCGCTCATGCTTCCGCCTCCGCCAGCGCTTCCTCCGCCTGTTCCCACAGCGCGTAGGCCGCGGCCTGCGCGTCCTTGAGCCGCTGATACTCCCGGGCGGCGGCCGCGGCCTTTTCCGGATTGGCATATACTTCCGGGGTCGCCATGATCGCTTCCTGATCGCTGACCGCCTTTTCCGCGGCCGCTACCGCCTGTTCCGCGGCCCGGACGCTTTCCTTGAGCGCCTTGAGCTGCTCCTTCGCCAGACGGAGCTTTTTCTTTTCCTTGCCCACTTCCGTGCGGGTCATTTCGGCGAAGCGCGGGTCCTGGGCCGCCTGGCTTTTCTCCCATTGCAGCTTCCGCTGATAATCGTCGAAATTGCCCGGGTATTCCCGGATGCCTTCCTCTCCCAGCACCGCCACGCGGCTTGCGAAGCGGTTGATGAAATAACGGTCGTGGGAAACCGCCAGGATGGTGCCTTCAAAGTTCTCCAGCGCGTCCTCCAGCACTTCGCGGCTGTCCATGTCCAGGTGGTTGGTGGGCTCGTCCAGCAAAAGCAGATTGTCCTTGCGCAGCATCAGCTTCGTCAGGGCGACCCGCCCTTTTTCGCCGCCAGACAGGGTGCTGACGGGCATGAACACGTCCTCCCCCGTGAACAGGAACAGCCCCAGCGCGCCGCGCACCTGGTTCTGCTCCAGCCGGGGAAAATCGTCCCACACCTCGTCCAGCACGCTTTTTTCGGGATGCAGGCTTTCCTGTTTCTGATCGTAATATCCCACGTCCACGTTGGCGCCCCAGCGAACGGCGCCCGCATCCGGGCTTTCCTGGCCCACCAGGCATTTGAGCAGGGTGGATTTCCCGATGCCGTTGGGCCCGATCAGCGCCACCCGGTCCCCGGCGCGCAGATTCAGATTCACATGGGAAAACAGCTTCCTGTCCCCGAAGGATTTTTTCATTTCCCGGATCTGCACCACGTCGTCCCCGGTGCGCCGTCCGGCTTCGAACCGGAAGCGCACCTGATGCTCGTCCTGGGGCTTTTCCAGCCGCTCGATCTTCTCCAGCCGCTTTTCCCGGCTTTCCGCCGCCTTGATGGATTTTTCCCGGTTGAAGGATTTATACCGGGCGATGATGGCCTCCTCCCGGGCGATCAGCTTCTGCTGCTGCTCCCAGGCCCGCATGCGGATCTCGAACCGCTGGGCCCGCTGGCGCATGTACGCGGTGTAGTTCCCCTCGTACTGCTCCATGGTCCCCAGCAGCAATTCGCTCACGTGGGTGCAAACCCGGTCCAGGAAATACCGGTCGTGGCTCACCACCAGCACGGTGCCCCGGTATTCCTTCAGATAGTTTTCCAGCCAGTCCAGCGCTTCCAGATCAAGAGGGTTGGTAGGCTCGTCCAGCAGCAGCAGATCGGGCTTCTGCAAAAGCAGCCTGGCCAGGGACAGGCGGGTCAGCTCCCCGCCGGACAGAAGCCGCGCGGGCTGATCGAACTGCTCTTTGCGGAAGCCCAGTCCGCTCAGCACCCCCTGGATGGAGGACCGCCAGCCGTACCCGTCCGCCTTTTCAAATGCGTCGCTGAGCCGGGCGTAGGCGTCTCCCAGCTGCCGCAGGGCGATTTCGTCCGCTCCGGCCATTTCCCTTTCGAGGGCCCGCAGCTTTTCCTCCATGGCGAATACGGGGGCGTATACCGCGCGCAGTTCCTCAAATACCGTTTCGTCGCCGTGCACCGCGTACTGCTGCTCCATGTAGCCCACCCGCACGTCCCGGGCAAAGCTGACGCTGCCTCCGTCCGGATGCTCCAGGCCCGAAAGGATCCTCAGCAGCGTGGTTTTTCCGCAGCCGTTGACCCCCACCAGGGCCATGCGCTGCCCGTCCTGGAGGGTGAGATCCACGTGTTTGAGCACGGCGTTCCCGCCGTACGCTTTCCTGAGATCCCGTACTGAAAGAATAATCATGTCCGCTCCCGGCGGCCCGCCGCGCCGCCCGCCCGTATGAAATCATCGGCCGCACACCGGCCTTTACGCAAAGAAAGGGCTGACGAACCGCCGTCAGCCCTGAAGGATCCCGTGGGAAAATCAGCCAGCGCTTTTGCTGACGAACAGCATCACCACTGCCAGGATCACAAAAACCGTAGCGGAAACCTTGGTGCCCATGGCCAGCTTGCCTTCCAGGGTGTTGTTCTTATTCTTGCCGAAGAAGGAATCGCTGCCGCCGGTCAGGGCGCTCATGCCGTCGTCGTCGCTGCTCTGGAGCAGCACGGTCACGATCATGATCAGGGCGGAAATCACCATCAAAATGTTCAAAATCAGTTCAATTGCGCTCATGGATCTTGTCCCTCCTTGAAATCAACAACCGGTATTGTATCATACCGGATAACAAAATACAAGCGTTTCCCGGAAAAAAAGTGCGCGCCGGAAGAAATCCTTATCCGTCAGCAGCTTTCCGTCTCCTCCGCCTCGGCGTGGATGCCCGTCTGGTCCCTTTCCCACCGTCCGGTGGCCACGAACCAGACGCCCAGCCCCAGGCTGATCAGCGACGCCGCCGGGCATGCCAGGCCCACGCCGGACAGCCCCCAGCCCAGCGCCTTCCCGAACAGCACCGCCACGGGGATGCGCAGCAGCAGGCTGGAGAGGGACCCGGTCAGCAGCGTGAACTTGGTATGCCCCGCGCCCATGATCAGGCCGTTGCAGCAGAACAGCACCGCCACGAACAGGAAATCAAAGCTGAAGGTCTTGATGTATTCCACCCCATAGGCGCAAACCTGCGGGTCCTCGTTGAAGATGGATACGATCGTTTCCGGGGCGATCTGCACCAGGGCGAAAAGCACCGCGGAAATGCTCAGGGCGATCACCGTGCCCACGTACAGGCTCTTTTTCGCGCGCTCGTGCTTCCCCGCGCCGATATTCTGGGCGGCAAAGGCGCTGACGGAGGAGGACATGGCCACCGCCGGCAGGATGGCGAAGGAATTGAATTTGCCCACCACGCCCACGGCGCCGGAGGCCTTCGCCGCGTCGTAGCCCAGGCTGCCCATGCCGTTCACCACGGCGGTCATCACCAGGAAGGATACGTTCACGATGATGCTCTGCACCGAGGAGGGGATGCCCAGCTTGATCATCAGGTTCATTTTGTCCCTGTGGATCCGGAACGACCGCATCCTGAAATCGAAGATGAATTTGTTCCGGCTCAGATACAGGGCTGCCAGGATCAGGCTGATCCCCTGGGCGATCACCGTAGCCCAGGCGGCGCCCGCGGCGCCCATGCCCTTCCCCTTCACCAGCCACAGGTCCAGGAAAACATTCACCACGCAGGCGACCCCCACGAAGATCAGCGGCCGCACCGAATCCCCCAGCCCGCGTTGGATGGAGCTGATGGCGTTGTAGCCGAAAATGAACAGGGTGCCGCAGGTGCAGATGATCAGGTAGGTTTTGGCATGCTCATAGGCGTCCGCCGGCGTATTGAGCAGACGCAGCAGCGGATCCGCCAGCAGGATCATCAGCACCGTCAGCACCGCCCCCGCGATGCCCAGCAACGTGAACATGGTGCCCACCGTTTCCGAGGCGTCCTTCTGCTTTTTCGCGCCCACGTACTGGCCCACCAGCACCGTGCCGGACACCGTCAGTCCGCTTACCATCATGGCCACCATGTGGGTGATCTGGCTGCCGATGTTCACGCCGGAGAGGATCGGCGCGCACATTTCGGGCGTCGCCGCCGAATACCGGCCCACCACCAGCATGTCCACCGCGCCGTAAAGCGCCTGCAATACGTTGGACAGCAAAAACGGCATCGAAAAAGCGACCATGCCCCGGGCGATGGGCCCCCGGGTGAAATCCCGCTGCACTGCGGCCATGCCTTTTCCTCCCCTTCTTCTCATGTACAAAGATTAACCATTTAACTTTATACGATCGTCGCGCAAATTGCAACCCGCTTTTCCGGTGATAATTCGCCCAATTTGTTCATACCTTTGAACCGGGACGTTTTACGCCCGTAAAGTTAGTAAACCCTAACCAAAAAACAGGGATTTTTCTGCGCAGTTTCCGCAAATTTCAGCAGATTTTTTTCATTTTGTTAGTGCATTTATCGGAGTTTTATGTTATGATGTAAGACGGTGCATAGGAAATCATCATCCGTGATGATGCTATCGGTCCCCAAGAACAATATTAAGGAGGTCTCACACTGTCATGCCGGACATGAAAGACAAGTACGAACAGCTCGATCAGGTCATTGCCGAGCTCAAGGATCAGCCCGGCGCCCTGATGCCCGTGCTGCAGAAGGCGCAGGGCATCTTCGGCTGCGTGCCCATGGACGTTCAGAAGATCATCGCCGAGGGGCTGGGCGTCACGCTGAGCGAGGTCTACGGCGTCGCCACGTTCTATTCCCAGTTCCGTCTGGAGCCCAACGGCAAGTACACCATCAGCGTGTGCCTGGGCACCGCCTGCTACGTCAAGGGCAGCCAGAAGGTGCTGGATCGCCTGAGCGAAGAGCTCAAGACCCCCGTGGGCAAAACTTCTCCGGACGGCCTGTTCACCGTGAACGCCACCCGTTGCCTGGGTGCCTGCGGCCTGGCCCCCGTCATGACCATCAACGACGAGGTGTACGGCCGGCTGGTCCCGGACGATATCCCCGGCATCCTGGCCAAGTACCGGGAGAAGGAACAGGCGTAACCCATGCGCGATCTGTCCCTGCACATCCTGGATCTGATGCAGAACAGCATCCGGGCCCAGGCAAAAACGGTGTCCCTTTCCATATCGCTGGATGAAAAAGGCATGCTGACGCTGGTGATCGAAGACGATGGGACCGGCATGAGCGAGGAGCTCCTCTCCCGGGTCTTATCCCCTTTCGCCACCACCCGCACCACCCGCAAGGTGGGCCTGGGGATCCCCATGATGGCGGAAAACTGCCGTCTGGCCGGCGGCGATCTTTCCATAGAAAGCACGCTGGGCGCAGGCACGAAGCTCACCGCCACCCTGGATACCCGCTCCATCGACTGCCTGCCGCTGGGGGATCTGCCGGGCACCGTGGTGACGCTGGTCACCATGAACCCGGACAAGCCGGAATTCATCCTGCGCTGCCGCTCCCCCAAGGGCGAAATGGAATTCGATACGCGCCAGATCCGTCAAGCGCTGCAGGGCGTGCCCCTCAACGAACCCGAAATCGCCGCATGGATGCAGGAATCCCTGCGCGAAGAAATCGAACCGATTTTTGGAGGTGTGATCCTATGAAGTCCCTGGCTGAACTGCAAGCCATCCGCGAGAAGACCCTGAACCGCATCAACCTGCGGAAGGAAGAGGAAAGCGACGTGACCCGCGTGGTCATCGGCATGGCCACCTGCGGCATCGCCGCCGGCGCCCGTCCCGTGATGCTCGCTTTCATGGATGAAATCAACAAGCGCGGGCTGAACCACGTCACCGTGTCCCAGACCGGCTGCATCGGCATGTGCCGGCTGGAGCCCATGGTAGACGTGATCACCCCCGGCAACGAAAAGGTAACCTACGTACACATGACCCCCGAAAAGGTGGGCCGCGTGGTGGCGGAACATATCGTCAACGGCCGTCCCGTGGAAGAATACACCATCGGCGCCGCCGAGGACAAGTAATCCATACCGCAGGAGAGAAGTAGGAGGAATTTGCTCATGGACATCTATCGCGCTCACGTACTTTGCTGCGGCGGTACGGGCTGTACTTCGTCCGGCTCCGCCCAATTGATCGAGCGGTTTGAACAGAAAATCGCCGAGAACGGCCTGGAAAAAGAAGTCAAGGTCATCCGCACCGGCTGCTTCGGCCTGTGCGAAGCCGGCCCCGTGGTCATCGTTTACCCCGAAGGCACCTTCTACTCCCGGGTGAAGGTGGAAGACGTGGATGAGATCAATAAGCGCGCCCTCCATCACGTGACCGTATCCCAGACCGGGTGCATCGGCATGTGCCGTCTGGAGCCCATGGTGGACGTGATCGAGCCCGGCAAGGCAAAAGTCACCTACGTGCACATG
>JAFZQK010000016.1 GCA_017620455.1 Clostridia bacterium | reverse complement strand
CATTTTTGCGAAGCAGAGCATGCCCTGCGAGAGCAAAAATGCTTTCCTTGCGCCTTTTCCGCCCGGGAGTCCCGCAGGGACGAGAGGAAAAGGCGTTTTAAGTCGATCAAATGGAGGATCCATTTGATCGAAGGGGCTGTGCAACAGCCCCGTTTTTTTATAAGTTCCATTCCCGGATAAAGCGCTGGCGGGCGCGCTTTTCCAGGCGGGATACGCTGTACTGCCGGGTGTGCAGCCGGCGGGCGATCTCCCGCTGGGTGCGCAGGCAGATAAAGCGCTCCCGCAGCAGCCAGCCTTCGATCCGGGGCAGACGGTCCAGGATATCAGAAATGCACAGCCGGAGCAGAAAATCCTCTCCCCGGGGGTCCGGCAGGGAGGAGAGCAGATCCCCCGTTTCATCGTACACAGGGGGCTGGGAGCGCTCCTCCAGCAGCATCAGCTCCTCCGGCGTTATCCCCGCGTGGGCGGCGGCGTCGGAAACGGTGGGACGGCGCCCCGTACGGGAAAGGACGCCGTTTTCGTACTCGCGGGCGCGCTTCAGGGCGGCCCGGGCGCGCCAGCCCAGGGCGTGGCTGCGGGCGGCGCGCATTTCGCCCAGGATCACGGGCACGGCGTAGGTGGAAAAGGCATAGCCCAATTCCGCACGGAAGCCGCGGATGGCCTTCACCAGCCCCACGCAGCCCGCCTGAAACGCGTCCGGCACATCGGGAAAACGGCGGCAGAGCGACTGCACCAGGGGGACGTTCCGGCGCACCAGGGCGGAGAGCGCGTCGGCGTCCCCGGCCCGGGCCCGGGAATACGCCTCCATTCAATCCCCCCGCAGCCGTTTTTTCATGCGCACCGTGGTGCCCTCGCCGGGCGCGGATTCCACCTGCACGTCGTCCATGAAGGTCTGCATCACGGAAAAGCCCATGCCGCTGCGCTCCTTTTCCGGCTGGGTGGTGAAAAACGGCTGCATGGCCCGGGGGATATCGTCGATGCCCCGGCCCCGATCGTGCACGGAGATCTCCAGCACCCCGTCGGGCCGCAGCGCGGCACTGACGGTGACGGTGCCTTTCCTTTCGCCGTAGCCGTGAACGATGGCGTTGGTGACGGCCTCGCTGACGGCGGTTTTGATATCGGCCAGCACGTCCAGGGTGGGGTTCAGCTGCACGGCGAAGGCGCTGACGGCCACCCGGGCGAAGCCTTCGTTTTCCGGGACGCTGACGAATTCCAGTTTCATCTGATTGATCGGCTCCATGACGTTTTCCTCCGTTAGATGATGTCGATGACCTGGTTCATGCCGGACAGGAAAAAGATCTTTTCCACGTGGGGGTTCATGCTCCGGACCGCCACCCGGCCGCCCCGGGCGCGCATTTCCCGGTATCGGCCCAGGATCACCCCGATGCCGGAGGAATCCATAAACGTCATGCCGGACAGATCCAATACCAGCCGCCGCACCGACGGGTCCCCGATCAGCCGGTCCAGCTCCCGGCGGACGGCCGGGGCGCTGCAGTGATCCAGTTCGCCCGTGACGCGGGCGATGACGGTGTCTTTCCGCCGCTCATACTCCATGCTTCATCCCTCCTGACGGTATAGGCGGGGAAAGGTATTCCGTAACGGGCCGGGCTTGTCCTGCGAAGAAAAATGGATGTTTTTGACGACAACCTGATAAATGTTCGACAATTTACCCCGCGTTTCGGGGCGCAAGGGTTGTAATCTGCGGAATGATAGGATATAATGGTGCGGAACCCGAATATTCGAGGGGAGGAACCAAGAATGCTGACGGATATCGAAATCGCCCAGGGCACCCCCATGAAGCCCATTTATGAAATCGCCCGGGAAGCGGGGATCGGCGAAGAACTGCTGGAGCCCTACGGAAAATACAAAGCGAAGCTGGATGCCAAGGCCATCCGAGCGCGGGAGGGGAAGGACGGCAAATTGGTGCTGGTGACGGCCATTACGCCCACCCCCGCCGGGGAAGGCAAAACCACCACCACCATCGGCCTGGCGGACGGATTGCGCAGGATCGGCAAAAAATCGATCGTGGCGCTGCGGGAGCCCTCCCTGGGCCCGGTGTTCGGCATCAAGGGCGGGGCCGCGGGCGGCGGGTACGCCCAGGTGGTGCCCATGGAGGACATCAACCTGCATTTCACCGGCGATTTTCACGCCATCGGCGCGGCCAATAACCTTTTGGCCGCCATGCTGGACAATCACATCCACCAGGGCAACGCCCTGAACATCGATCCCCGGCGCATCGTGTGGAAGCGGTGCGTGGATATGAACGACCGGCAGCTGCGGTTCGTGGTGGACGGGCTGGGCGGCCGGGTCAACGGCGTGCCCAGGGAGGACGGATACGATATCACCGTGGCCTCGGAGATCATGGCGGTGCTGTGCCTGTCCGACAGCCTGACGGACCTCAGGGAACGCTTGGCCCAGATGGTGATCGCCTATACCTACGACGAACAGCCCGTCACCGCGGGGCAGATCAAGGCCGCCGGCGCCATGACCGCCCTGCTCAGGGACGCCCTCAAGCCCAACCTGGTGCAGACTCTGGAGGGCACCCCCGCCATCGTACACGGCGGGCCGTTCGCCAATATCGCCCACGGCTGCAATTCCATCATGGCCACCCGCACGGCGCTGAAGCTGGGGGATTACGTGATCACCGAGGCCGGCTTCGGCGCGGACCTGGGGGCGGAAAAATTCCTGGATATCAAGTGCCGGGTGAACGGCCTGAAGCCCGACGCCGTGGTGGTGGTGGCTACCGTCCGCGCGCTGAAAATGCACGGCGGCCTGCCCAAGACGGAATTGAAAACCGAAAACCTGGACGCGCTGAAGAAGGGCCTGCCCAATCTTCTGCAGCATGTGGAGAACATGACGCAGGTATATAAGCTGCCCTGCGTGGTGGCTATTAACCGGTTCCCGGACGATACGGAGGCGGAGCTCCGGCTCATCCAGGACCAGTGCAGGGCCCTGGGCGTCAACGTGGCGCTTTCCGAAGTCTGGGCCAAGGGCGGCGCGGGCGGCACGGCCCTGGCGGAGGAAGTGGTGCGGCTGTGCGACGAAAAGAATGATTTTTCCTTCAGCTATCCCCTGGACGCCTCCATCGAGGAAAAGATCGGCCTGATCGTGAAGCGCGTCTATCACGGCGACGGCGCGGTGCTGACGCCCCAGGCGAAAAAGCAGGCCCTGACGCTGGAAAAGCTGGGCTTCGGCGGCCTGCCCGTTTGCATGGCGAAAACCCAGTATTCCTTCTCCGACGATCCGGCGCTGCTGGGCGCGCCCAGGGGCTTCACCGTGACGGTGAGGAATCTGCGGGTGTCCGCCGGCGCGGGTTTCATCGTGGCGCTCACCGGCGAAATCATGACCATGCCGGGGCTGCCCAAAGCGCCCGCCGCCGAAAAGATCGACGTGGACGCGGACGGGAGGATCACGGGGCTGTTCTGATCTTCACATCGCTGGGAATAATAAAATTGCCCTCCTTGCAGGAGGGCTTTTTATTTGCGTATATGGGCTCAGCGTTCCCCGCGAAGCAGGGCGTACCAGCAGGCGTCGCACACGCCCCGGTTGCTGCGGACGGCCTGGCGCAGGGTGCCTTCGTATTTCATGCAGCACTTTCGCATCACCATGCCGGAATGGGGGTTTTCCGGATCGTGCTCGGATTCCACGCGGTTGACGCCTACGGTATCGAAGAAAAAATCCATCACCGCCCGGAGGGCTTCGGAGGTATAGCCCCGGTGCCACCAGGCCCGGCCGATGCAGTAGCCGATGTGCACCATTTCCGTATCGTCGTTTTGGTTCACCGCGGCGATGCTGCCGATGGGCTCGCCCAGCGCCTTGGGCACGATGGCCCACTGATAATAGGCGTCATTGGCGTAGGAATCCACCCATTTTTGCACGACGGAACGGCTGACCTCCACGCTTTTGTGGGGCGGCCAGGTGAGGAATTTTGTCACTTCGCTGTCGGCGCACCAGTTCTTATACATGGCTTCGGCGTCTTCCGCCGCGAAGCGCCGCAGGATCAGCCTTTCCGTTTCCAGCCGTTTTGTGCCGCAGTGGTTCACGGTATCTCTCCTTTCCCGGATCGGGGTCATCTGATGTGCACGTCCATCTGGGGGAAGGGGATCTGGATGCCGGCGTCGTCCAGGGCCTTTTTGCCTTCCTCCAGGAGATAGAAATTCACGTTCCAGTAATCGGCGGTTTTGACCCATACGCGGACGGAAAAGACCATGCAGCTTTCGCCCAGCTGGATCAGACGCACCTCCGGCAGCGGATCGGGCAACACCCCGTGGCACCGGGCCACCAGTTCCCGCAGGGTATGATTCACCAGGGCAAGATCGCTCTGATAGCCCACGGAGAAGGAAACGTCCAGGCGGCGGCTGCCCTCCCGGGTGTAATTGACGATGGCGGTGTTGGTGAGGGAGGAATTGGGCATGGAGATATGGCGGTTATCGTAGGTGGTCATTTCGGTGTAAAAGGCGTTGATGGCCTGCACGGTGCCCTCGTAATCCCCGACCTTCACGTATTCGCCCACCCGTATGGGCTTGAGGATCAGCAGCGTCAATCCGCCCACCAGGTTGCTCAACGCCCCCTGCATGGCCAGGGAAACGGCCACTCCCGCGGAGGCCACGATGGTGAGCACCGAGGTCAGCGGGATGCCCATGACGCTGACGGCGGTGAGGATCACGATCAGATACATCAGCAACTTGAACAGATTGCGCAAAAATCCCAGCAGCGTGGGCTCGATCCGCTTGATCCTGAGCTTTTTTTCCAGCAGCCCGGCGATCCAATGCACCAGCAGGACCCCCGCGATGAGGATCAGCAGCCCGAAGAGCAGCCGCATGCCCTGCTGCTGGATCATTTCTTTCACGTCATTCCATTCCATGGCCGTCCTCCGCGTCGCTTTCGTGGGCTGTTTTTTCATTGTATCATACATCCCACTCCCGGCACAAGCAGAAAAAAGCCCCGTGGGAAGGCGGGGCCGGGATGAAGGATCAGGCGTCGGCGGGGTCCAGTTCGTCGAAGTGCTTTTTGCCCTTGATCATAATGACCAGGCCGATGAGGAACAGCACGATCAGCGCCAGCACGCCGTAGCTGCTGCGGCCCGTCCAGGCGCCGATGGTGGCGTAGAGGAAGGGGCCCATCACGGAGGCGAACTTGCCGAAGATATCGAAGAAGCCGAAGAATTCGTTGCTGCGCTCCTTGGGGATCAGCTTGCCGAAATAGCTGCGGCTCACCGCCTGGATGCCGCCCTGCACGGTGCCCACCAGCGTGGCCATGGCCCAGAACAGGATGGTGGAGCGGCTGACGGCGCCCTGGAATTCCGATACGGTCTCGGTATGATTGCCCAGGAACTCCGCAAAGGTCGTCATGACCCGATCCACTTCCGGCGGGATGTTTTCGTCGGAAACGTACTTCGCCACTTCCTTATCGAACTGCGCTTTGGCGTCCTTCTTGGTGATGAGGCCGGCGGCGGCGTCCCGGAGAGCGATGGCGTCCTTATCGGCAAGGTCGCTCAGCGGCTCGGTGAAATCGGCTTTCAGCGCCGTTTCGTAAGCCTGCTGATGGGGCTCCAGGGAATAGCCCATATAGAAGCCCACGCAGCAGATGAGGGTGTACATGATGATGGCGAAGATCAGGGCCTTGCGGGCGGTGATTTTCGCGGCCAGATTGGCAAACCAGATGGAGCAGGGCATGGCCACGATCTGGGTGACCAGCAGGGCCAGGATCATGCCCACGCTGCCCAGGCCCAGCACGCTGCCGTAGGCGGTGGAAATCGAAATGATGGTGCCCACGCCGTCAATGTAGAAGAAATACGCGATCACGAACAGGAACAGGCCCTTGCGCCGGAAAATGTCTTTCGCCGTGTGCGCGATATTGCGGAAAGTGTTTCCCAAAGAATTTTCCGCCGTGCGTTCGATGTAGTGCTCCTGCTCCACGTTTTTGATGAAGGGGAGGGAAAAGACGAGCCACCAGACGCTGACGATGATGATGGAGAATTTCTGGGCGATGGGGTTGGAATAGCCCAGCACCAGCAGCACGGCGATGGAAATGACGAAGGGGATGGTGCTGCCGCCGATATAGCCCATGGCGTAGCCCCAGGAAGAAACCTTGTCCATGCGCTCGTCGGTGGTGACGTCGGTGAGGAAGGAATCGTAGAACAGGCAGCTGCCGGAGAAGCCGATGCGGCTGATGATGTAGCCCACCAGCATCAGTTTCCAGTCGTTCATCACCAGGGCGATCAGGAAGGTAAAGACCACGCCCGTGAGCATAAAGCTGGTGAACAGCTTCTTTTTCATGCCCTTATAATCCGCCAGCGCCCCCAGCAGCGGGGCCAGGATGGCCACCAGGAAGGTGGCGATGGAGGTGCCGTAGCCCCACCAGATATCGCCCGCGTCGCCGGCGATGTTGACGAAGATGGTGGGGAAAATGGCCGCCATGATGTTGGTGGCGTAGATGGAGTTGGCCCAGTCGTACATGATCCAGCTCCATTCCCGTTTTGTGAAGCGCTTTTTCTTCCCGTTTTCGGTGATTTCCATGGTATCCCCTCCCGTATGCGGTTTCATCTGCATCCATTATACGGAGTTTTTGCGGATTTTGCAAGAAAAAGAAGATGAAAAGGGAAAACAGGCGCTGGGAATGATTGGCAGATGGAAAGCGGGCGAAAGGCGCGGGCGCGCGGGGCGGGGGAAAGGGCAGATGGAAAGCGCTGGAAACGCGGGGCGAAAACGAGCGCGATTGCCAGGATTTACCGGCGGAAAACAGGAACGGCGGGGGCGATCCGGGCGTTTTTGTGGTGTACGGTCAAGGCCGGAAAAAGAAAACAAAGGAGGAATTCCCATGAAAAGACGCATGCTTTCCCGCATCCTCAGCCTGGCGTTGGCGGCGATGTGCCTGCTGCCGGTGCTGGCGCAGGCGGAGGAATACGCCACCGTGCAGGGCGGCGGACTGAACCTGCGGGAAAAGGCGGACCTGAACGCCAAGGTGCTGGGCCAGTACTGGACGGGCACCTGGGTGGAGATCGTGGAAAAGGGCGAGGAATGGTGCAAGGTGAAGGTGGCCGGCAAGGACGGCTACATG
>JAFZQK010000015.1 GCA_017620455.1 Clostridia bacterium | reverse complement strand
CCATATGCGCACCGGCATCATGGCGGGCTCCCACTGCCCCATTTCTGTGATGCGGGACGTGGTGGAAAAAATGCACATGACGGAAATCACCATCGTATACGGACAAACCGAGGCCAGCCCGGGCTGCACCATGAGCTCCACCGACGATCCGCTGGAGGTACGCGTCACCACCGTGGGCCGGGCCATGCCGGAGATCGAATGCAAGATCGTGGACCCGGAAACAGGCGCGGAGCTGCCCGACAATGTGACGGGTGAATTCGTGGCCCGGGGCTACAACATCATGAAGGGCTACTATAAAATGCCCCACGCCACCCAGGAGGCCATCGATAAGGACGGCTGGCTCCACACCGGCGATCTGGCCTGCCGCACCCCCGAAGGCAATTACCGCATCACCGGCCGGCTCAAGGACATGATCATCCGCGGCGGCGAGAACATTTACCCCAAGGAGATCGAGGAATTCATCTACACCCACCCCAAGGTCTCCGACGTGCAGGTGATCGGCGTGCCGGACGAGCAGTACGGCGAGGAGATCATGGCCGTGGTGATCCTCAAAGAAGGACAAACCATGACCGAGGACGAATTAAAGCAATTCGTGCGGGACCACATGGCCCGGCACAAGACCCCCCGGTACGTGCGGTTCGTGGACGCGTTCCCCACCAACGCGGCGGGCAAGATCCTCAAATACAAAATGCGCCAGGACGCCGTGGAGCTCCTCAAGCTGCAAAAGGCCAATTCCATCGAAACAGCCTGACAATAGAGAACAGAAAGGAAGCGCACACCATGGAGATCAAAATGAACCTCACCAACGCCCCCAAGCAGAAGCCCGACGAAAGCAAGCTGGGCTTCGGCAAATTCTTTACCGATCACATGTTCGTCATGGATTGGGACAGCGAGAACGGCTGGCACGACGCCCGGATCGAGCCCTTCGGCCCCCTGGTGCTGCATCCCGCCGCCACGGTGTTCCACTACGGCGCGGAAATTTTCGAGGGCCTGAAGGCCTACCGCCGCCCCGACGGGGACGTGCAGCTGTTCCGCCCCTGGGAGAACATCAAGCGTCTCAACAATTCCGCCGAGCGCCTGAGCCTGCCCCAGGTGGACGAGGAATTCGCCCTGGAAGCCCTCAAAAAGTTCGTGGCCCTGGAAAAGGACTGGGTGCCCTCCGCGCCCGGCACCAGCCTGTATCTGCGCCCCTTCCTTTTCGGCAACGACGAAACGCTGGGCGTGCACACCATCCACCACGCCAAATACGTGGTGATCGCCTCCCCCGTGGGCGCGTACTACGCCGAGGGGCTGAACCCCGTCAAGATCATGATCGAGACCCGGGACGTGCGCGCCGTCCGCGGCGGCACGGGCTATACCAAGTGCGGCGGCAACTACGCCGCCTCCATGCGCGCCGGCGACCGGGCGGCCGCCGAGGGCTATTCCCAGGTGCTGTGGCTGGACGGCGTGGAGCGCCGCTACATTGAGGAAGTGGGCGCCATGAACGTCATGTTCCTCATCAACGGCACCGTGGTCACCCCCGCCCTCACCGGCTCCATCCTGCCGGGCATCACCCGCAAGAGCTGCATCGAGCTGCTGCGGGAAATGGGCTACACCGTGGAAGAACGCCTGCTGCCCGTGGAGGAGCTTTCCCAGGCCCTCAAGGACGGCTCCCTCACCGAAGCCTGGGGCTGCGGCACCGCGGCGGTCATCTCCCCCATCGGCGAGCTGCGCATGGGCCAGGCCCATTACCAGGTGGCCGACGGCGGCATCGGCAAGCTGAGCCAGAAGCTGTACGATACCCTGACCTCCATCCAGTGGGGCACCGCTCCCGACACCCATCAGTGGACCTGCAAAGTGTAATATGCGGCAGCAATAAAGGGAAGGGGGCTTTCTTTTCCGAAAAAGAAAGCCCTCTTCCCTTACTTATCCACAAAGAAAACCGATTCGGATATCCTTGGGATGCGCATTCGGGAAATCATGATAAAATCTGCGTTTTTCATGGACGGAAACGGCATGATTGTGTTATACTGAATTATTGAAATTTGCAGCAAAGGAGGAATCGCCGTGGCGGAAAGCGCGTATGAGCTGCTGGCCCTGGCCATGCGGTACGTTTTCGTGCTGGCAGGCGCGCTTTTACTGTGGCGGGCCTTCCGCTGGATGCGCCGGGACGCCCGGCAGTACCAAAGGGACATGCGCGCCCTGCCCGACGCCGGGCTGGTGGGCGAGGTGGTGGACCTGCGCACCGGCCAGGCCCAGCCCCTGCCCCGGGAGGGCACCATCGGCGCGTCCCGGGAGTGCGATATCCGGGTGAAGGACGCGGGCGTCAAGCGCAATCACGCCCTGTTCACCTTTGAGGACGGCAAGGGCATGCGCATCATCCCCCGCCTGGGGGCCCGGGTGCTGCTCAACGGCCGGGAAATCGGCGGCAGCGGCTACGCCCTGCACGGCACCCGGCTGCAGGTGGGCGGCGCGGAGCTGCGGGTGCGCCTGTTCGCCGGGCTCAACGTGCCCTTCTATCCCGCCTGGCAGCAGGAAGCGCCGGACGTGCCGCTGGATAATTTCTCCTTTGAGGAGGAAGGCGCCCCCGCGCCCCTGCCCTTCCCCGCCCCCGGCTTTGACGCGGCGGAAGCGCCGGAGGACGGCGCCGGCGGCTTCCCCCAGCCCGACGCCTACGACGGCGGCTATACCGACGACGGACAGATGACCTGGCAGTACGCCTATTCCCTGGAGGATCTGCGCAAAGCCCAGGAGGAAGCGGCCCGGCAGCAGAGCGAAAGCCTGAAAACGGACCTGGAGGAAGACGAGGCCCTGCCCTACGAAAGCCCCGTTCCCCGGCGCAGAAGGAGGAGCGATCGCCATGGCTAAATCCGCATCCCGCCGCCGGAGCCCGGCCCGGGGCATGACGGCGGCCTCCATGCTGTTCTTTTTCGCCGGGTTCCTGCTGCTGGCCCTGAAGGGCTGGGAATGGCAGTGCTTCCTGCTGGCCGTGGTGGTGCCCGCCCTGATCTTCGCGGGCAACGAGATCCTGCCCCACCTGTTCCCCTCGGACCGGCTGCTGCTGTGCCTGACGAATTTCCTGTGCGCCCTGGGGGTGCTGATCCTTTACCGCATTTCCCCCGCCCGGGGACTGACCCAGGCCCTGAATTACGGCGTGGGCGTGGGCGGCATGGTGCTCTCCGCCCAGCTGGTGCGCCACGTGAAATCCTGGAAGCTGCTGACGCTGCTGCTCATGGCGGGCAGCATGGTGCTGCTGGCCCTGCCGCTGCTCATCGGCAAAGAGCAGAACGGCGCGAAAAACTGGATCTGGATCGGCGGCCATTCCCTCCAGCCCAGCGAAATCGTGAAGCTGGCGCTGCTGCTGTGCATGTCCTTTCTCCTCTCCCGGCGGAAGGTGCTGCTTTCCATCCTGTTCGGCGGGGCGTGCCTGGCCATGCTGATGCTGCAGAAGGACCTGGGCACCGCCCTGCTGTATTACGGGCTGTGCCTGGCCATGCTCTTTGCCGCCACGGGCAGCCTGCTGCTGGTGGGCGCGGGGCTGGCGGGGGGCGCAGGGGCCGCGGTGCTGGGCTATAAGATGTTCAAGCACGTCAAGGACCGCCTGGCCGTCTGGCAGGATCCCTGGAAATATGCCAACGACGCGGGCTATCAGATCGTCTATTCCTTCATCGCTATCGCCAACGGCGGGCTGTGGGGCACGGGGCTGGGGCTGGGCAACGCGTCCTCCACCATCCCGGAAGCGTACAACGATTTCATTTTCCCCGTGATCCTCAATGAATTCGGCCTGATCTTCGGGGTGATCGTGGTGCTGATGTACCTGTTCATCGTCATCCGGGCGGTGATGATCGCCCGGCGCTCCAACACCCTGTTCCACGCCCTGCTGGCCGTGGGCTGCGCGGCGCTGATCACCCTGCAGGCCTTCGTCATCATCGCCGGCAACATCAAATTGATCCCCCTCACCGGCGTCACGCTGCCCTTCATCAGCTACGGCGGCACCTCCATGCTCTCCAGCCTGTGCATGATCGGCTTCCTCCAGGGCATCGCCAGCCGCAACCGGGCCAGCGTGGCGGAAGACCGGGCCCTGGCCATGCAGGGAGGTGACGCGCCGTGAAGAAGCTAAGAAAGAACATGCTGCGGCTGGCCTTCGTGCTCTGCGGGCTGCTGCTGCTGCTCATCGCCTACGGGGCGTACACCGTCTCCGTCAACGGCAACCGCTGGTATTCCTCGCCCAAGAACGGCTACGCCCGCAGCAAGCGGCAGAACGTGATCCCCGGCCGCATCCTGGACCGCAGCGGCACGGTGCTGGCGGATTCGGACGCGGAGGGCGCGCGCCTTTATCCTGACGACGAAAGCCTGCGCCGCGCCACGGTGCACGCCGTGGGCAGCAGCGCCTTCAACATGAAAAGCAGCGCGGAATATTTCTGTTCCGCCTATCTCTACGGCGCCCGGGTCTCCTTCCCCGAGCGGCTGGGCGCCGCGCTGCGGGGAGAAAAGCTCCGGGGCGACGACGTAACGCTGACCGTGGACGGCCCCCTGTCCGTCTACGCCGCATCCCTGTTCCCGGCGGGCAAAAAGGGCGCCGTCACCGTAATGAATTACAAGACCGGGGAAGTGCTGTGCATGCTGTCCTTCCCCGCCTTCGATCCCCGGGATACCGCCGCAGCCCCCGCGGGCTCCTCCACCAACCGCTGCACCCAGACCCTCACCGCCCCCGGCTCCACCTTCAAGATCGTCACCGCCGCCGCGGCCATGAAAAACCTGGCCGACTGGCAGGACCGCGCTTACCTGTGCACCGGCGTGCTGCAGGCCGGGGACCGGGAGATCACCGACGCCGGCACGGACCGGACGGCGGGAAAGCTGACCCAGCACGGATCGGTGACGATGAAGGAAGCCTTTGCCCAGAGCTGCAACAATACCTTCGCCCAGATCGCCCTGTCGGTGGGGGATCAGGCCCTGCGCAGGGCCGCGGAGGATTTCGGCTTTAACGACGCCTTCCTTTTCCGGGACCTGGTGGTGGAGGATTCCAAATATCCCACGGAAAACCGCACCGAATATGAAATCGCCATGACCGGCATCGGCCAGAGCGCTCTGGGGGCCTCTCCCCTCCACATGTGCATGATCGCCGGAGGCATTGCCAACGGCGGGCAGATGATGGAGCCCTGGATGATCCGGGAGGCCGTCTCCGCTTCCGGCAGCCGCCGGGCGGCCTTCTCCGCCCAGGCCTACCGCCGGGCCCTGAACGCCCAGCAGGCCAAAGTGCTCAAGGAATACATGCGCGCCGTGGTCACCGGCGGCACGGGCAGCCGCGCCGCCGTCCCCGGCAAGGCCGTGTGCGGCAAAACCGGCACCGCCGAGCTGGACGACCCCAAGAATCCCGGCGGCACCCTCGTCAACGCCTGGTTCGTGGGCTTCCTGGACGAGGCCGACGCCCCCTACTGCCTGGCCGTGATGGTGGAAAACGCCGAAAACGGCGGCGGCACCGTGGCGGCCCCCATCGCAAAGCAGATCTTTTCCTGGCTGCTGTCCCACGGCATCAGCCCCTGAACCGAGGAGCAATTATGATCGACGTGACCCTGCTTGGTGTTTCCGCCCTCCTGCCGCTGCCGGAAAGGGCGCTCACCGCCGCGGTGCTCTCCTGCGGCGGGCGGAGCATCCTGTTCGACTGCGGCGAGGGCACCCAGACTGCCGCGCGGAAGGCGGGGGTCAGCCTGATGAAATGCGATCTGATCGCCCTGACCCACTACCACGGCGACCATGTGTTCGGCCTGCCCGGGCTTCTGCAGACCCTGGGGGTCATGGGCCGCACGGACCCCCTGACGATCACCGGCCCGGAAGGGCTGCGGTCCGATCTGCAGCCCATCATGCAGGCGGCGGGGGAATTGCCCTTTCCCGTGACGCTGCGGCCCTGGGAGGAAGACGGCATTTCCCTTTCCGCCCTGCATCCCCAATGGCCCGCCCTGGCCCGTCTCGCCGCCTTCCCCACCTGCCACCGGGGAAAAAGCCAGGGATATCTGTTCACCCTGGGCCGGGCCGGGGCGTTCCGGCCGGAGGCCGCCCGGGCGCTGAATGTGCCCACAAGGCTGTGGGGCGCGCTGCAGAAGGGCGAAACGGTGCAGACCGAAAACGGCCCGGTCCGGCCCGAACAGGTGCTGGGGAAAGCGCGCCGGGGGCTGCGCTTCGTTTTCACTGGGGACACCGCCCCCTGCCCGGCCATCGCCGACGCCGCCCGGGACGCGGACCTGATGATCCTCGAAGCCACCTACGGCGAGGACGGCCAGCGGGAAGAAGCCAACCGCTACGGCCACATGACCTTTTCCCAGGCCGGCGCAGCCGCGGCGGAAAGCGGCGCCCGGCAGGTGTGGCTGGCCCATTTTTCCCAGCGCATCGAGGATCCGGAATCGTATCTGCCCCTGGCCCGGGCCCATTGCCCCGCCGCTGTCTGCGGGCGGGACGGCCTGCACGCCGCGCTGGCTTTCCCCGCCGAATAAAAAAGAGCCGCCCAGTGCTTGCGTCCCGCCGGCAGGTATGCTATAATCACCATGCTGTGCGCCTGTAGCTCAGCAGGATAGAGCGTTCGCCTCCTAAGCGAAAGGCCGCGCGTTCGAATCGCGCCAGGCGCGCCAGAAAGCCCGGTATTCAGCGCAAGCTGCCGCCAGCTTGTCGCTGAAAGCGGGCTTTTTTCTGTAAAAACGGCGGTTTATCAAAAATTTTCGGAAAAAAACAAAAAATCCCCCTGCGTCAGGTATTGCTCGTGACGCTGCGTCATGTGCTACATTGACGGCGAAAGGAGGCGCAAGACTATGTCGCGCTACACCACCGGAGAGTTGGCGAAGATTTGCGGAGTGACGGTGCGGACGGTGCAGTTCTACGATCAGAAGGGCATCCTGGTCCCCAGCGCGCTGAGCGAGGGCGGCAGAAGGCTGTATTCCGAAGACGACCTGAAAAAAATGAAGATCGTCTGCTTCCTGCGGGATACGGGCCTATCCCTGGACACCATCGGCCGCCTCATGGCGGAGGAGGATCCGGGCAGCGTGATCTCCGTGCTGCTGGAGCAGCAGGCGCTGATGCTCAGAGACGAGATCGCGCAGCGCCAGGACCGGCTGGCCCGGCTGGACGAACTGAAGGAGGGCATCCGCACGGCTTCCCTGTTCTCCATGGAAACCATCGGTGACATAGCGACTGTTATGGAAAATAAAAAGAAGCTCAGCGCCCTGTACCGGCGGATGATCCTGCCCGCCATCGCCCTGGGGATCCTGGAGTGGACGGGCGTCCTGCTGTGGGCTCTCAAGGGCGTCTGGTGGCCGTTCGCCGTCTGGGCCGCGCTGGCGGTGCTCTTCGGCGTCGTCGCCAGCCGGTATTACTATCGGAACGTCGCTTACATCTGCCCGCAGTGCCACGAGGTATTCCGGCCCACGTTCAAAGAAATGTTTTTTGCAAGGCACACGCGCAAGACCCGGAAGCTCACCTGCGTCAAATGCGGGCATCACGGCTTCTGTGTGGAAACCTGGGGAGGAGATCTGAAATGAAAAGAATGAAGAAACTTATGGCCGCGCTGCTGGCCGTAATCCTGGCGCTGACCGTTTCCGCCGCGGCGGAGCAGGAAGCGCGGAAAATCGAAAATGCCGCGGACGCGGAGGAATGGATCGGCATTTTCCTGGGCGAAGCCCCGGAAACGCTGGACGGCGTCTGGGCGATGACCGCGCAGATGCAATCGGCGGCGGACCGGATGGGCGGCATGCAGAGCCTGGCCGCTTCCCTGTCCACATTGGGCGCGGCGCAGGAGATCGGCGCCGCTTACGAGGAAGAGATCCAGGGCTACCGGGCGTTCCGCATCCCCTGCGTTTTCTCCACCATGCCCCTGGATTTGGTGCTGGTAACGGATCAGGGCGCCGTGGCGGGGCTCTCCACCGCGCCTTATACCGGCGGAAACAAGCGGGAAGAAGACAGCGCGTTCTTCGACAGCATCGAGCTGGCGCTGCCGGTGCCCGCCCTGCAGGGCGAATTGCCGGGCACGCTGCTTATTCCCAAGGGCGAAGGCCCCTTCCCGGCGGTGGTGCTGGTGCAGGGCTCCGGCCCCAGCGACCGGGACGAGACCGTGATGAACCTCAAGCCCTTCCGGGATCTGGCGGAGGGCCTGGCGGCTCAGGGCGTGGCCGTCTACCGCTTCGACAAGCGCACCTATGTGTACGGCGAGGAAATGGCGGCCGACACGCAGGGCACCCTGGTGGACGAATCCATCGAGGACGCCGTGAACGCGGTGCAGCTGCTGGCCCGGCAGGACAGGATCGACCCCGCCCGGATCTGGGTGCTGGGCCACAGCCTGGGCGGAAACGCCGTTCCCGCCATCGCCCGGGCTCTGCGGGAGCAGCCCGTGGACGCCTGCGGCTTCATCCTGATGGCCGCGTCTCCCCGGCCCCTGGACGTATTGATCCGGGAACAGTACGATTTTCTGTATTCCCTGCTGCCGGAGGTGACCCCGGAGCTGCAGGCGGAAAAGGACGCGCTTTTTGCCGAGCTGGATCAGCTGCAGGATCCGGACGCCCTCGCCGACGATGAAACGGTAGCCGGGGCCTTCGCGCCTTACTGGAAATGGCTGGCGGCCTACGATATCCTGCAGGCCGCTCAGGAGATCTCCCAGCCCTGCCTGCTTTTGCAGGGCGAGGAGGATTACCAGGCGACCATGGAGGACTTTGCCATCTGGCAGAGCGCCCTGGGAGAAAAGGCCAACTGGCGCCTGATCTCCTTCCCGGGGCTCACCCACGTCTTCACCGCCGGGCAGAAAGCCGAAGGCAACGCCATCTATGCCCGGACGGATACCGTGGACGCCGCCGTGATCCGGACAATCGCCGATTTCATTCTTCACAACGGCACCAACCCCTGAACCGAAAAAGGAGGCTTTGCACCATGGAAAATATCAGCGAATACCTGCCGTTTCTGATCCCCCTGGCCGCCGCGCAGCTGGCGCTGCTGGGCTACGCGCTGCACCACATCCTCACCCACGACACCTATAAGCGCGGAAATCGCGGGCTGTGGCTGGCCGTGGTCATCGTGCTGATGGGCTTCATCGGGCCGATCCTTTACTTCCTGCTGGGCAAGGAGGACGCATGATGGACATGCTGCGCATCACCGGATTGCGCAAGCGTTTCGGCAGCAAGGAGGTGCTCCGCGGGCTGGACCTCGCCGTGCCGGAGCACAGCGTATTCGGCTTTCTGGGCAAAAACGGCGCCGGGAAAACCACCACCATGAAGACCGTCCTGGGCCTGCTGAAGGCCGACGGCGGCGAAATCTCGGTGAACGGCGAAAAGGTCCTTTACGGGCAGACCGCCACCAACCGCTGGATCGGCTACCTGCCGGACGTGCCGGAATTCTATCCGTTCATGACCGCGGCGGAATACCTGCGCTTCTGCGGCGAGATCAGCGGCATGGCGAAGGCGGACTGCGACCGGCGCAGCCGGGAGCTGCTGGCGCTGGTGGGCCTGCAGAACGAAAAGCACCGGATCAGGGGCTATTCCCGGGGCATGAAGCAGCGGCTGGGCATCGCCCAGGCCCTGCTGAACCGCCCGAAGCTGCTCATCTGCGACGAGCCCACCTCCGCCCTGGACCCCGTGGGCCGTAAGGAGATTCTGGATCTGCTTCTCACCGTGCGGGAGCAGACCACGGTGCTGTTTTCCACCCACATCCTGTCCGACGTGGAGCGCATCTGCACGTTCGTGGCGTTCCTGGACCAGGGCACGGCCAAGATCCAGGGGCCGCTTCATGAAATCAGGACCCGGTACCGCAGCGAAGAATACCTGGTGGAAACGGAAAACGAAACGGGGATGCAGGCCCTGCAAACGGCCTTCCCCGCCCTGCGGCAGACCGGGAAAAACCAGCTTTCCTTTCGGGGAAAGGACTGCCCCGCCGCGGAGGTCCTGCGCTTCCTGGCGGACCGGGATATCCCGCCCCTCAGATTCGAGCGGGCGGAGCCGTCCCTGGAAAGCCTGTTCATGGAGGTGGTGGAGAAATGAAAGCCCTGAACGCCTTCATCAGAAAGGAGCTTATGGAGCAGGTGCGTTCCGGCCGGCTTATAATCCTGGGGATCCTGTTCATCCTGTTCGGCATCATGAACCCCGCCGTCGCCAAGCTGACCCCCCGGCTGATGGAAATGCTGGCGGATTCCATGACGCAAATCGGCATGACCGTTTCCCCCGTCACCGTCACCGCCCTGGACGCCTGGGCGCAGTTCTTCAAGAACATCCCCATGGCCCTGATCGCCTTCGTGCTGCTGGAAAGCGGCGTCTTCACCCGGGAATACCAGACGGGCACGCTGGTGCTGTCCCTCACCAAAGGCCTGGAGCGCCCCACGGTGGTGATCGCCAAAGCCGCCGTGCTGCTGGCGCTGTGGACGGCGTGCTACTGGCTGTGCGCCGGCATCACCTGGGGCTACAGCGCCTATTACTGGGATAATTCCGCGGCGCAGCATCTGGCTTTTTCCACGGTGTGCTGGTGGGCGTTCGGGGTGTGGGTGCTGGCGCTGACGGTCCTGTTCTCCGTCATGGCCAGGGCGAACACCGGCGTGCTGGCGGGCGTGGGCGGCGTGGTGCTGCTGTGCGTGCTGCTGGGCATGCTGCCTGCTGCGGGAAAGTACCTGCCCACCCGGCTCATGGACGGAACCGCCCTGATCTACGGCACGGCGGAAACCGGCGCCTATACCGCGCCCCTCCTCGTCGCCGCGGCCACGGCGGCGGCCTGCTTCGCCGCAGGCATCCCCATCTTCAACAGAAAACAGCTGTAAACGGCAAAGCAAAACCGCAAGGGCTTTTCCCTTGCGGTTTTTGATTGTAACGGATCATTCCGTCATCAGGTACGCGCGGCAGGGCGCCCCATCGCAGCCGCCCAGGTTCAGCGGCGCGGCGCTGAGGAAGTACCGTCCCTCCGGCACCCCCGCCAGCACGATCCCCTCCAGCAGCGTCACCTCCGCCCCCAGCAGGATCAGGTGCACCTCCCGGGGCGCGTCCTCGGGCCCCACGGTCTGGCTTTCGTTGCCCAGCAGCCACAGCCCGCCTTCGGCGAACACCCGGGCTGCCTCCGCCGTCACCGTGGCCCGCCCCGCGATGAGCAGCCGTTTTTCCGCGCCCGCGGCCCGGGCGCGGTCCAGCATGCGGGCGGCGTCCGCCGCCGTCACGTTCCCGCTGTGGCGCGTCAGCAGACACGGCCCCACGTAGGGCATCAGGCCCATTTGATCCACGGTTTTTCCGCCGTCCACAAAATGGAAAGGCGCGTCCACGTGGGTGCCGTTGTGGGCGCACATGGAAAAGGCGGTCAGGTTGCACGCGCCGCCTTCCCGAATGCTCATGATCCGCCGCTTTTCCGGCGCAGGGTCCCCCGGGAAAACGCGGCAGGAAAACACCTCCTGGGTGATATCGTAAATCATGGTATGCTCTCCCGTCAGTAAATCACGCGGATCTCCTCCGCGCCCGCCGCCCGGCGGAATTCCTCCAGGCCCCGATCGTCCACCAGCATCAATTCCCGGAATTTTCCCGTTTTTTTGTTCAGGAACCCCGCCGTCATTTCCCCGGTGCAGATGCTTTTGCGCACTGCGGGCTGCTCCGTCTCCGGATCGTAAGGGAGGCGCGGGGGCTTGCGTGAGAACAGAGGCATTCCGATCCCTTCCCGTCGCTTTTTTCCTAGTATACCGCGCTTTCCCCCGTCCCGTCAAGGCGGCCCGTGCCGAAGGCCGTCGACGGGCCGCGCTTGTATATTCCCCGCATACATGCTATAATCAAAGGGAAAATATGCCGGATCTGCCCGACGGGAGGTGCCTGGAATATGCGCAAGCGGGTTTTATGCTGCCTGCTGATCATGACGCTGGTTTTGCTGTGCGGCTGCGGAGACCGGGAAAAAAGCGCCGACGCGCCGGCCGAAGCATTGCCCACCGCGGCGCCCACGGCCGCGCCGGCCGGCCCCGCCGCCCAGGCCGTGGAAAAGCTGCTTTCCCCCTATCGGACGGAAGCCGACCGGGTGTCCGCCCAGGCCGGCGGCGACGCGGCCTGCCTGATCCCCTTCCAGGTGCTTTCCCAGTTCGCCCGGGACGCCCAGACCGCGGAAGCGAAGGCCGGGGACGGCCGCTGGGCTTTTTCCGTTCGGGAAACGGGCGACCACACCTACGAATCCACCGCCATGGACCTGTATAAAAGCGATCCCTCCCTCCTCTCCGCCACCCCGGACCCCGCGGATGAAACGCCCCAGGATCATCAGCTCATGGGCGATTACGATGTCACCGGCGGCGGCCGGTTCGTCCGGGTACGCGCTTACGACGCGGCGGAAAGCTTGTCCGCCGGCAGCGCGGAATTCACCGATACCCTGAACGGCGAAACCACCGGGCACGAATTGTTCTCCTTTTCGGTGCGGGACGGGAAGCTGTATTTCACCGACGCCGCCATGATCCTCACCGCGGGACTGGACGGCCTGGAGGACCACGGCAAATACCTGGTGGCCGCGGGCTGGATCTCCCCGGACGGCCTGGACGTGATCGAATACGAATCGGACGGCGCGGAGCATCTGCCCGACCCGGACACCCTGGAGATCGCGGCGCTGCTCACCGCCGTGACGCCCCTGACCCGCGTGCAGGACGCCCAGGGCCGTATTTCCGTTTCCCCGTAAGCTCCGGATCGCTCCGTTTTTTCCCGCCCTGCGCTTGTAAGGCGGGTTTTTGCATGTTATAATGAGTTGGCGGCGGGCCCGCAGGGCCGTCGGCCGGGTCGGCGGCCCCCGAAGGGAAAGACGCCGACAGTTTTTAGCGGGTTTATGTCCATGAAGCGCGCGGGAGGAGCTGTGCCATGTTTCTGGCCGATGGATGGAAGGATTACGAGGTGCTGGATACCGGCGGCGGCGAAAAGCTGGAACGCTGGGGGGAGTACATCCTGGCCCGGCCGGATCCCCAGGTGATCTGGCCACGGGCGGACGAGGCGCTGTGGCGGGACGCCCACGCCCATTATATCCGCAGCGACCGGGGCGGCGGTGCGTGGGAATTCAAAAAAACGCTGCCGGACAGATGGACCGTCCGCTACGGCGCGCTTTCCTTCTACGTGCGGCCCACCGGCTTCAAGCACACCGGCCTGTTCCCGGAGCAGGCCGCCAACTGGGACGCCATGGCCGCCCTGCTCAAAGCGCGGCCCGGCGCGAGGGTGCTCAATCTCTTCGCCTACACCGGCGGCGCTTCCCTGGCCTGCGCCGCGGCGGGGGCCCACGTCACCCACGTGGACGCCGCCAAGGGCATGGTGCTCTGGGCCAAGGAAAACCGCGAGCTTTCCCGCCTGCCCGAAACGTCCTTCCGCTTCATCGTGGAGGACGCGCTGGCCTTCGTCCGCCGGGAGATCCGCCGGGGCAGCCGGTACGACGGCGTGGTGATGGACCCGCCCAGCTATGGCCGGGGGCCCGGGGGCGAGGTATGGAAGCTGGAAAACGAGCTGTACGGCCTGGCGGACACCTGCGCCCAGGTGCTGTCCGACGATCCCCTGTTCTTTTTCATCAACAGCTACACCACCGGCTTCCAGCCCGCCGTGCTTCGGAACATCCTGGAAAAAACCGTCTGCGCCCGGCGGGGCGGGCGCATTGACAGCCGGGAGCTGTGCCTGCCCGTCCGCTCCGGCGGGGTGCTGCCCTGCGGGGCCACGGGCCGGTGGACCGGAGCGTGACTGGATAATGCCGGGAAACTCGCTTTTGCGTCAAAAGCAGGTTCCCCGGACCCCTCCCGAAAACCACTTCGGGAAGAAAATAAATCATCACTGATCAGCGGGTTTGCCCGTGAAGCAAAAGAGGGAGAACATGGAGAACAAGCCGACCATTCTGTACGAGGACAATCACGTGATCGTGACGGTGAAGCCGCAGAACCTGCTGACCCAGGGGGACGACACCGGAGACGATAACCTGCTGGATCAGGTGAAGCAGTACGTGAAGGAAATCTGCGGCAAGCCCGGGGAGGCCTATATCGGCCTGGTGCACCGGATGGACCGGCCCGTGGGGGGGCTGCTGGTCTTCGCCCGCACCAGCAAGGCCGCGTCCCGGCTGAGCGAGCAGGTGCGGGTGCACGAACTGAACCGCCAGTATGTGGCCATCGTGGAGGGCGAAACGCCGGACCAGTTCACCTACGTGGATTATCTGGCGAAGGACCCGGAAAAGAACATCGTTACGGTGCTTCCCTCCTACCTGAAACTGCAGGGAAAGGAAGCGATCCTCCACGGCCGCACCGTGGCGCGCCGGGACGGGCTGTCCCTGGTGGCCATCCAGCTGGAAACGGGCCGGGCGCACCAGATCCGGGTGCAGATGCAGCACGCGGGCCATCCCCTCTGGGGGGATCACCGCTACGGCAGCGGCAAGGGCAGGGAGCAAATCGCCCTGTGGGGCATGCGCCTTTCCTTCGCCCACCCCATCACCCGGGAGCAGATGCTCTTCATCGCCCCGGCCCCGGAGGAAAAGCCCTGGCTGCTCTTCGAACGGGAGCTGCGGGGCCTGGAAACCGTCTGGCCCCAGATCCGTCCCGTGATCCAGCGGACGTAAAAAGCGAGGCATTATGAGCGATCCCGTCACCTTTGAATTATTGCATACCTGCAAACAGTCCGGGGCCCGCCTGGGCGTTTTGCACACGCCCCACGGGGATATCCCCACGCCCATTTACATGCCCGTGGGCACCCAGGCCACCGTCAAGGCCATGACCCCCCGGGAAATGGAAGAGATCAACGCGAAAATCATCCTTTCCAATACCTATCACCTGCACCTGCGCCCCGGGGAGGACATCGTGCGGGAAGCCGGCGGGCTGCATCAGTTCATGGACTGGCATCACCCCATCCTCACCGACAGCGGCGGCTTCCAGGTGTTTTCCCTCAGCGAGCTGCGCAAGATCACCGAAGAGGGCGCCGCTTTCCGCAGCCATCTGGACGGAAGCCGCCAGTTCATTTCCCCCGAGATCTCCATGGACATCCAGCAGGCCCTGGGCGCGGACATCGCCATGGCCTTCGACGTCTGCTCCGCCTACCCCTGCGATCACAGGACCGCCGAGGACGCCATGCACCGCACCCACCGCTGGGCGGAACGCTGCAAGAAGCACCACACCCGCGGCGATCAGGCGCTATTCGGCATCGTGCAGGGCGCGTTTTTCGAGGATCTGCGCATCGAATCCGCCAAGACCCTGGCAGACATGGATTTCCCCGGCTACGGCATCGGCGGCCTGAGCGTGGGCGAACCCAAGCCCCTCATGTACGAGATGCTGGAGAAGATCGAGCCCTGGCTGCCCCAAAACAAGCCCCGGTATCTCATGGGCGTGGGCACGCCGGACTGCTTCCTGGAGGGCATCCTCCGGGGGGTGGATATGTTCGACTGCGTGCTGGCCACCCGCATCGCCCGGAACGGCACCTGCTTTACCAAATACGGCCGCCTGGTGGTGCGCAACGCCCAGTACGCCCGGGATTTCACCCCCATCGAGGAGGGGTGCGGCTGCTACGCCTGCCAGCACTTCTCCCGGGCCTACATCCGCCATCTGCTCAAGGCCGACGAGATCACCGGCGGCCGCCTCACCTCCATCCACAACCTGCGCTTCCTCATCCGCATGATGGAGGAGATCCGGGAAGCCATCGCCCAGGACCGGTTCCTGGATTACCGAAAGGAATTTTACGAAAAATACGATCTGACCAGGAACTTTTGAGAGATCGAGACTGGGGGGGACCACTCTTTTGAGTCAAAAGAGTGGTCCCCCCAGACTCCCTCCGAGAAAACCGGCTGGGGAAAACCTATTTTTTCACTTCCCCCTCAGTTGCCTTTCTTGGAGAGGGGGTGCGGGGGAAGGACCGTTCTTTGGGATCCAAAGAACGGTCCTCCCCCGCCTTTTCTCATTTTTTTCCATGATTTTTCCGTCTCCACCCGGGCATCCTGATACCGGGACAGGGAGCGCGCCGCCGGCAGCCGAATCCGGCACAGCCAACGCGCTGCCATGTGTCTCAGGAGAGCACACCGAACGCGGCGCGCTCTCCTTTTTTCAATTTGGACCAATTAATGCCGCCGGATGATTCCGACGGCACAGACTGTCAACAAAGTACCCCATGGGATGCATCGAAGGGCCGCAGCCCTTCGATTTCTATTCCGCAGGACCGGCTTTGCCGGTCCGAGGAGCGGTCATACCGCTTCCTCTATCAATTTATGGCCGTAAAAAGAGCGTTTCCGGGCATTCTTGCCCGGAAATGCCTTTTTACAATAAATTGATGTGCACATCGAAAGACTGCTTTAGCTGGCTTTCGATGGCAGGGTGTCGATTTTGTCGACACCCTGTGCCGCCGGATGATTCCGGCGGCATTCTGTTTCCGTTTGTTATTTTTTCCCGTTCACCAGGGCCTGCACCTTGATGGGCAGCCCGTACAGGTTGATGAAGCCCGCGGCATCCGCCTGGTTGTAATCGGATTCCCCGAAGGTGGCGATCTCTTCGCTGTAGAGGGAATAGGGGCTCCACACGCCGGCCTTGATGATGTTGCCCTTGTACAGCTTCAGCTTCACCTGGCCGGTAACAGTTTCCTGGGTCTTGTCCACGAAGGCGCTCAGGGCCTCCCGCAGGGGGGTGAACCACTGGCCGTTGTACACCAGCTCCGCGAAGGTGATGCTCAGCTTCTGCTTTTCGTGCATGGTCATTTTGTCCAGGCACACGCTCTCCAGGTATTCGTGGGCTTTATACAGGATGGTGCCGCCCGGGGTTTCGTACACGCCCCGGCACTTCATGCCCACCAGCCGATTTTCCACGATATCCAAGAGGCCTATGCCGTTCTTGCCGCCCAATTCGTTGAGCTTTAGGATGATTTCCTTGGCGCTCATGGCTTCATCGTTCAGCTTCACCGGCTTGCCCTGGTCGAAATCGAGCGTGATGTAGGTAGGCTCGTCCGGCGCGTCCAAGGGGGACACGCTCATTTCCAGGAAGCCGGGCTTCTCATACTGGGGTTCGTTTCCGGTGTCCTCCAGGTCCAGGCCCTCGTGGGAAAGATGCCACAGATTCTTGTCCTTGGAATAGTTGGTCTGCCGGTTGATTTTGAGGGGCACGTTATGGGCCTCGGCATAGTCGATTT
>JAFZQK010000014.1 GCA_017620455.1 Clostridia bacterium | reverse complement strand
TGTCCTTTCCCTTCACGGCCTTGGCAAAGCCGCGGTAGAGCTGGCTGGTGATGACGCCGCTGTTGCCCCGGGCGCCCCGCAGCGCGCCCTTGGACAGGGCTTCCGCCGCCTCGTCGGCCCGCAGGAATTCTTTGGAATTGATCTCCCTGGTGGCGCTGGCCATGGTCAGAGACATATTGGTGCCCGTATCGCCGTCCGGGACGGGGAACACGTTCAGCGCGTCCACCATTTCTCGGTTCTTTTCCAATAACGCCGCCCCGGCCAGCACCATTTCCCGCAGCAGCAGCCCGTCGATTGCCTGTATCTGAATCAAAGGTAATTCCCTCCGTTCCGTCCCGCGCTTACTGCACGCGGATCCCTTCCACCGAGATATTGACGGAGCGGACCTTGACCCCCGTCATGCTCTCCAGCTTGTAACGGACGACCTCCACGATGGTCTTGCACACCTCGGCGACGGAAATGCCGTATTCCACCACGATGAACAGATCCACGTCCAGCTGATCGTCCACCATGCGCACCTGTACGCCCTTGCTGAGGTTTTCCCTTCCCAGCCATTCCACCAGCCCGTCCTTGGCGCGCTTGGAGGACATCGCCACAATGCCGTAGCATTCCAGCGCGGCATAGCCGACGACCTTCAGCATCACATCTTCGGAAATGAAGATCGTGCCGGCGCTGTTCTTGATTTTACATTCCATGGATTTGAACCTCCTTCGCCGGTTCTGATCCAGATACACATGCTGGATCAATCTACAGTATACCGTATTTTGGCCCTGGATGCAAGGGAAGAATTCATGCTCCGCCGTTTTTCTTTGTTTCTGCGGAAGAAATGCGGTGCCGGGCTTGACGCCGGGGACAGGATGGACTATACTGTTCCCGAACTGAATACCTTATCCAGAGCGGCAGAGGGACTGGCCCGATGAAGCCCGGCAACCGGCGCGGATTTGCGCGCAAGGTGCCAATTCCAGCGGCGTGGACGACACGCCGGCAGATAAGGCGCAAACGAAGGATGATTTCATGCCGCTTGTCTGTGAGCAAGCGGCCTTTTTCTTGGGATTTTGCGGCCCGGACGGTATTCAGGAAATACAAAGGAGGGATTTTTTCCATGCGCACCCTGTTTACTTCTGAATCCGTCACCGAAGGGCATCCGGACAAGATCTGCGACCAGATCTCCGACGCCGTGCTGGACGCCCTGCTGGAGCAGGACCCGGACAGCCGCGTGGCCTGCGAAACCTGCGCCACCACCGGGCTGGTGATGGTGATGGGCGAAATCACCACCCGGGGCTACGTGCCCATTGCGGACATCGTGCGCCGGGTGGTCACGGAAATCGGCTACGACCGGGCCAAGAAGGGCTTCGACGGCCAGAGCTGCGCCGTGCTCACCGCGGTGCACGATCAGTCCCCGGACATTGCCCAGGGCGTGGACGACGCCCTGGAGACCCGGAACGACGCGGAAAGGGAAACCGGCGCCGGGGACCAGGGGATGATGTTCGGCTTCGCCTGCGACGAGACCCCCGAAATGATGCCCGCCCCCATCGCCCTGGCCCACCGGCTCACCCGGCGGATGGCGTTTGTGCGGAAGAATGGCATCTGCCCCTGGATGCGCCCCGACGGCAAATCCCAGGTCACCGTGGTGTACGAGGACGGCCGGCCCGTGGCGGTGGATACCGTCGTCATTTCCACCCAGCATGACGAGACCGTCACCCAGGAGGAGATCCGCCGGGCCATGATCGAGCAGGTGGTCCAGGCCGTGATCCCGGCGGAATGGCTGACGGCGGATACGAAGTATTTCGTGAACCCCACCGGCCGGTTCGTGCTGGGCGGCCCTGCGGGGGACAGCGGCCTCACCGGGCGCAAGATCATCGTGGACACCTACGGCGGCTACGCCCCCCACGGCGGCGGCGCTTTCTCCGGAAAGGATCCCACCAAGGTGGACCGCTCCGCCGCCTACGCCGCCCGCCACGCCGCCAAGAACGTGGTGGCCGCCGGCCTGGCGCGGCAGTGCGAGATCGCCCTGGCCTACGCCATCGGCGTGGCCCGGCCCGTGTCCTTCCAGGTGAACACCCGGGGCACCGGCGTGATCCCGGATGCGGAGATCGGAAAACTGGTGGAAAAGGTGTTCGACATGCGGCCCGACGCCATCATCAGCCGCCTGGACCTGCGCCGGCCCATCTACCGCCAGACCGCCGCCTACGGCCATTTCGGCCGCACGGACGTGGACCTGCCCTGGGAACGGCTGGATAAGGTGGACGAATTGAAGGCGGCGTGGAAGGAACTGGGATAACACCGCTTTTCGGAACAGAAAACAAAAGGGACGGCGTTGCCCGTCCCTTTTTTGTGTGAGAAAACCCATGCAAGCCAATATATTTCAAAAAAGTTTTGAAAAAGTTAAAAAAATATTAAGAAAATGCGTGCATTTTATGAAAAGGTGTGCTATACTGGGAGAGTGAGGCGGAATGAAAGGGAGAAAACCGCCTGTTTGGAGGGATGCCGATGCTGTCCAAAACCCAGGCGCAGGGCCGGCTTTTTGCGGCCCCCGGCCCGGAGAAGCGGCTGAACGCGGCCATGCGGGCCTGCATTTCCTGGGCCGCCATCGAAGAGCACGACAAGGTGCTGGACATGAACTGCGGCGGCGGCGCTTTGCTGCGGCATCTGGATATGCGTTACCGGCTGACCCTGTGCGGCATGAGCGAAACGCCGGAGAGCGCCCGGGCGGCCCGGGAGCAGCTGGCGGACGCGGACGTGATCTTCGCCCGGCAGGAGGATATCCCCTGGCGGGACGATACCTTCGATATCGTGATGCTTTCCTCCGCCCTGAAGGGGGACGCGGCCCGGGTGCTGCGGGAGGTGTTCCGGGTGCTGCGCTCCGGCGGGCAGTTCGTGATGGCGTCCCCGCTGTTCTCTCCCCGGGGGGAGGGCGTCCTCAGCCGCAGGGAGCAGATGCGCCTGATGCTGGACGCGGGGTTTGGCGAGGTGTCCTTCCGGGCCAACGGCTTAAGTGGCGCCATCGTGGGCTGGAAGCCGGGCCGCGCGGCGTCGTGACGGCAAAAAAGAGGCATAATTTTCGATTTGTATGCATAAAAAATCAGAAAAAGAGGGTCCTGGCGGGGCTGCGGGCTTGAAAAAGCAGGCTTGATGTGTTAAGATTCCCAGGAACTTCTTTTTTGTTTCCCCAAGAGAAGGATTTTTCCGGAAAAGAAAGAGAGTTGACGGGCATGAAGCCTTACAGAGAAATGACGCCGGAGGAACTGACGGCGGAAATGGCGGAGCTGAAGGTCCAGTACAAAAAGATCCAGGCCCTGGGCATGAATCTGAATATGAGCCGGGGCATCCCCTGCCAGGAGCAGCTGGATCTGTCCATGCAGATGATGGACGTATTGGATTCCTCCTCCGATCTGACCTGCGAGGACGGCACGGACTGCCGCAATTACGGCCAGCTGACGGGCATCGAGGAGGCCCGGGAGCTGCTGGGCGACATGATGGAAAACAACCCCAAGGATATCATCATTTACGGCAACTCCTCCCTGAACGTGATGTTCGATACCATCAGCCGGGCCTGGACCCACGGCATCATGGGCAATCCCCCCTGGTGCCGGCTGCCGGAGGTGAAATTCCTCTGCCCGGTGCCGGGCTACGACCGGCATTTCGCCATCACCGAGTATTTCGGCATCAAAATGATCCCCGTGAACATGACCCCCACCGGCCCGGACATGGACACGGTGGAAAAGCTGGTGCGGGAAGACGAGAGCATCAAGGGCATCTGGTGCGTGCCCAAGTATTCCAATCCCCAGGGCATTTCCTATTCCGACGAAACGGTGCGCCGCTTCGCCCGGCTGGAGCCCGCGGCCCCGGATTTCCGCATCTTCTGGGACAACGCCTACGGCATGCACCACCTCTACGACCACAAGCAGGATTACCTGATCGAGATCCTGGCGGAGTGCAAGCGGGCGGGCAACCCGGACATGGTGTATAAATTTGCCTCCACCTCCAAGATCACCTTCCCCGGCAGCGGCATCGCCGCCCTGGCCACCAGCCCCAACAACATGGTGGATTTCATCGAGGATCTCAAACGCCAGACCCTGGGGCACGACAAGGTGAACCAGCTGCGCCACGTGCGCTTCTTCGGCAATATTCACGGCATGGTGGAGCACATGCGCAAGCACGCCGAGATCATCCGGCCCAAGTTCGAGCTGGTGGAAGCAATTTTTGAAAAGAACCTGGAGGGCCTGGAGATCGGCACCTGGACCAAGCCCCTGGGCGGCTATTTCATCATGTTCGATTCCCTGCCCGGCTGCGCCAAGGACATCGTGGCCCGGTGCAAGAAGGCCGGCGTGATCATGACCAACGCCGGGGCCACCTGGCCCTACGGCCTGGACCCCAACGATTCCAACATCCGCATCGCGCCCACCTATCCCAGCCTGGCGGACCTGACCACCGCCATGGAGCTGTTCACCCTGTGCGTGCGCTATTCCAGCGCGAAAAAGATCCTGGCGGAAAAGCAAAAGGCATAACTCTGTGCCGCAGGACGCCACCGATTGTTCCGGGGGCGTCTTTTTTGTTTTCCAATGCTGGGCAAATATGATTTTTTATGGTATGATACCGGCAGGAGCGGCCGTCCCGCCGGAAGGGCGGCGTCACGCAAGAAGGAGGAAGCACCATGGCTTATTTCCGCATCGAATATTATTCCGCCGCGCTGCGGCGGCAGACGTCCTTTGAAATGCTGATCCCCAACGACGTGAGGAAGGATATCCAGCGCCCGGAAAACCCTTACGAAAAGCGGTCCATGAAAACCCTGTTCCTGCTCCACGGCTATACCGGGAAGGCGGGCAACTGGGTGCCGGTCCACCTGACGGAGAAATACAATTTCGCCATCGTGATGCCCTCGGCGGAAAATTCCTTCTACCTGGACGGGGAGGCCACCGGCCGGGCCTACGAAACCATGGTGGCCAAGGAGCTGGTGTCTTACATGCGCAAAACCTTCGGCCTGGCGAAAAGGGCGGAGGATACCTTCATCGCCGGCATGTCCATGGGCGGCTTCGGCGCGCTGCACACGGGCCTGGCCCATCCCAACGTGTTCGGGAAGATCGGGGCGCTGTCCTCGGCGCTGATCGTGCATGAGATCGCCCAGATGAAGCCGGGGCAGGGCAACACCGTGGCCAATTACGAATATTACCGGGAGTGCTTCGGCGAGCCTTCCACCGTCCTTAGGCGCCGCTGCAACCCCGAGGTGCTGGCGCTGCGGCTGAAAAAGACGGCCAAAAGGATCCCGGAGATCTACATGTGCTGCGGCACGGAGGATTTCCTGCTGGAGAACAACCGGGAATTCCACCGCTTCCTCACCGACGCCGGCATCGAACATATCTACCGCGAGGGGCCGGGTCGGCACGACATGGTATTCTGGGACGAGCATATCGTGAAGATCGTGGACTGGATGTTCGCATAAGGACCGGGAGGGGAAAAAATGTTAAAGCGGATCGCGGCGCTGCTGCTGGCGGCCGTTCTTTGCCTGGGAGGGATGACGGCCATGGGAGAAAGCCTGTATTTCGGAAAAGACGCGGGGGAGGCCTGGTATCAGGATTTGCTGCGGGACGCGCAGATGCGCATGGGCAATAACCGGCGGCTGAAAAACGTGATCCGGCGGGCTCTGGCGGGGGAAAAAACCACCGTGGCCTTCATCGGCGGGTCCATCACCGAGGGCGCCGGGGCCGCCCAGTACAAGGAATGCTACGCTTACCGCACCTTCCAGGGCTTCCGGGAACGCTTCGGCGCCGGGGATAAAACGAACGTGCGCTGCGTGAACGCCGGGGTGGGCGGCACGGCCTCCACCTTCGGCTTCATGCGCTATCAGCGGGACATCGTGGACCGGGTGGAGGACGACGACGGGCTGCCGGACCTGGTGGTGATCGAGTTCGCGGTGAACGACTATCAGGAGCCCACGAAGCACCGCTGCTACGAATCCATGGTAAAAACCATCCTGGAGCAGGAGAACGCCCCGGCGGTGATCCTTCTGTTCGCGGTGTTCGACGGGGGGTTCAATCTGCAGGACGAGATCCGCAAAATCGGCGACGCCTACGACCTGATGATGGTGTCCATCAAGGACGGGGCCTATCCCCACGTGGGGAAGGAGTGGACGAAGGAGGAATTCTTTTTCGATCAGTACCATCCCACCTCCCTGGGCCACGCGGTCATGGCGGACTGCCTGCTCGCCGCTATTGACGCGGCCTGGGCGGCGGAGGAAAGCCCCGCGGACGCGGACCTGGACGTGCCTCCGGCCTACGGCACGGATTACCGGGGGCTGATCACGGTGTACGCCGACGGGGACCACGCCGACATCCGCCTGGACCGGGGCGGCTTCTCCGGGGACGACGCCAATTCCTACCGCAATCAGCCGGTGGGCCGGGTGTGCGGGGAAAATTTCTTTCACGACGCGGACTGCGGGAATGCGCCGCTGCGCTTCACCGCCGTGTTCAAAAAGCTGCTGATCGCCTGGCGGGCGGTGAACGACCCGCAGTACGGCGCGGCGGAGATCTGGGTGGACGGCAAGCTGAAAAGGACCGTCGCCGGCGGCGAAGGCAAATGGGGCCAATCCGAAGTGGTGATGATCTTCGACGCGAAGGAGGCGCTGGAGCACACGGTGGAGATCCGCATGGCCGAGGGCAGCGAACACAAAAAATTCACCGTCACCTGCTTTGCCTACGCCCCGTAATCCATCAAAAAGGAGCTCCCTTCCATGAGCAGAACCTTTACCCCGGTGCAATTGATCGAGCAGAGCATCGTGCGCCGCTACCATGAAGAATTGTGGAGCCCCATGTGCAAGGCCGTCAAGCGCTATCAGCTGATCCGGCCCGGGGACCGGATCGCCGCCTGCATTTCCGGCGGCAAGGACAGCATGCTCATGGGCAAGATGCTGCAGATGCTCCAGCGCCACTCGGAGATCCCCTTCCAGGTGGAATACCTCATCATGGATCCGGGCTACAACCCGGAAAACCGCCGCATGGCGGAGGAGAACGCCCGGAAGCTGGATCTGCCGTATACGATTTTTGAAAGCGATATCTTCGAGGTGGCCAACGCCCAGGAAAAGAACCCCTGCTTCCTGTGCGCCCGGATGCGCCGGGGCTGCCTGTACGGGAAAGCGCGGGAGCTGGGCTGCAATAAGATCGCCCTGGGCCACCATTTCGACGACGTGGTGGGCACCACGGTGATGGGCATGTTCTACGGGGGGCAGCTGCAGGCCATGGCCCCCAAGCTGCGGGCCAAGAATTTTCCGGGGATGGAGCTGATCCGCCCCCTGTACCTGGTCCGGGAAAGGAACATCGTGGCCTGGCAGCGGTTCAACGATCTGCATTTCCTCCAGTGCGCCTGCCGCTTCACCGAGGATTCCGGCGGCAACGGCCATCCCCAGGGGGGTGGCAAGCGGCAGGAGATCAAGGAATTGCTCCGGGAGCTGAAGAAGGTCAATCCCCACGTGGAGGACAATATTTTCGCCAGCATCCACAACCTGCAGCTGGATACCATGGTGCAATGGACCTGGCGGGGGAAAACCGTATCCTTCCTGGACGAATACGACGGCTGGCCGGAGGAAAAAGCATAAATATTCCGTCTGCCGCAGCAGCAGGCTGTTCCCTTTCGGGGACCGGCCTGTTTTCCTTGTTAGGGCAAAATGTAATACAGAGTTCCGGAAATCCACACAGGAATTTAACATGTGTCTGATATGATCAAAAATGGGGAGAGAGGCAAAGCCATGGCTCCTGCCCGGGGGGCAAGAACCGATTACGGGAGAAAAAAATGTCAGTTTTGAATGTGATTTCGCTGCTGGGCGGCGTCGGGCTGTTTCTGTACGGGATGACGGTGATGTCCACGGGGCTGAAAAACGCCGCGGGGGACAAGCTGCGCGCCATCCTGGAAAAAGTGACCGGGAACCGGATCGCCGCGGTGCTCATCGGGATCCTGGTGACCATGCTGATCCAGAGCTCCTCGGCTACGGATATGATGGTGATCGGCTTCGTGCATTCGGGGCTGATGAGCCTGGGCCAGGCCATCGGGGTCATCATGGGGGCCAACATCGGCACCACCGTCACCGCCCAGATCACCGCCTTCGACCTGACGGCCTACGCGCCGGGGCTGCTGTTCCTGGGGTGCGTGATGGCCCTGTTCGTCAAGAAGGCCACCGGGCGGCACATCGGCAGCATTCTGCTGGGCTTCGGCATGCTGTTCGTGGGCATCGGCGTGATGAAAACGGCCATCGCGCCGCTTTCCAAAAGCGAGGAATTCAAGCAGGCGCTGTCCGCCCTGTCGCATCCGGCGGCGGCGGTGCTCTTCGGGGTGCTTTTCACCGCCCTTCTGCAAAGCTCCTCGTCTTCCGTGGTCATATTCCAGGCCTTTGCCGTGGAGGGCCTGCTGGATTACCGGCAGTGCGTGTATCTGGTGATCGGCGCGGCCATCGGCTCCGTGACGCCCAACCTGCTGGCGTCCCTCACCACGGGGCGCAGCGGCAAGCGCACGGCGCTGCTGAACCTGTATTTCAATCTGCTGCGGGCGGCGCTGCTGCTGCTGCTGACCACCCTGCTCCCGGGAGTGCTGGAATGGATCAAAAACCTCTCTCCCAACGACGTGGCCCGTCAGGTGGCCAACACCCACACCCTCTTCGCGGTGGCGTCGGTGCTGGTGATGCTGCCGGGGGCCCCCCTTATCGTGAAGCTGGCGGAGCGTACCGTGCCCCTGCGGGCGGAGGAAAAGCGGGAGAAGGAAGAGCATCGCCTGGTGTACCTGGCCAACGTGGAAAAAATGGTGCCCTCGGTGGCGCTGCGCCAGGCCATGCTGGAGGTGGACCGCATGGGCGAAATAGCCCGGGACAACCTGGCCACGGCCATCCGGTATTTCTTTGATCCCGCCCATGAGGAATGGTACAGCCAGGTATTGGAGCGGGAAAAAACCGTGGATTACCTGGACCACGCCATCAGCGACAAGCTGGTCACCATGCGCAGCCTGCAGCTGGCGGACCACGACGTATTCCGCCTCTCCCGGATCATCCGCGTGGTATCCAATTTCGAGCGGATCAGCGACCATGCGGAGAACGTGGTGGAGTTCGCCCTGCGCATGCAGACGGCGAAGGCCACCATCTCGGATGCCGGGCTGGCGGAGCTGAAGGTGATGGCGGACACCGTGATGGAGTGCCTGGACGTATCCATGGAGATCTTCGAGAAAGAAAAGTTTTCTCTGCTGCCCCACGCCGAGGCGCTGGAGCAGCGGGTGGACGATATGCAGGAGCAGTTCATCCAGAACCACGTGGACAGGCTTATGTCCACGGCGTGCAACCCTCTGGGCGGCGTGATTTTTACCGACATGTGCACGGATCTGGAGCGCTGCTCCGACCAGGCCATCAACATCGCCACCGCCCTGTACGACGGGCACAGGGAAAGAGAATAAAACCGGACAAAAAGAGAGGATGTTGCGTAAAGCCAATCTGCAGCATCCTCTTTGTTTACAGGGATATTGGTTCTCATAGAAGAATGAGCAACATTGAATACCGGGAAAAAAGAAAACCCCGGGGCGGTTTGGAGGGGCCGCAGCCCCTCCAAGTGTAATCCGCAGCAGCGACCTGTGCGCTGCGAGGAGCATTTTTGCGAAGCAGAGC